>NZ_LZJA01000200.1:0-87891 GCF_001666785.1 Mycobacterium sp. E3305
AGGAGGTCGAGGCGGTCAAGGCGAGCGGGTACCGCCCGGCCGACTACATCGACGGTGACGCCGAGCTGCGCGCGGTGCTGGATTTGATTGCCGGCGGCACCTTCTCGGGCGGGGACACCGAGGTGTTCCGGCCGCTGGTGGACAACCTGCGCCATGACGACCCCTTCCTGGTTTGCGCCGACTACGCGTCGTACGTGAGCTGCCAGGAGCGGGTGAGCGCCGCCTGGCAGGACCGGGAGTCGTGGACCAAGATGTCGATCCTGAACACCGCGCGCAGCGGGAAATTCTCGTCGGATCGGGCCATCACCGAGTACTGCGACGACATCTGGAACGTGTGGCCGTTGACCGTCAAGATGTGACGAACCTGCTGATAATCGCCCCACGCGAGCCTAGGATCTCGCCATGTCGATTATCGGCGATGCAACGGTCGTCCTCGCGCGCGTGTCGAGGTCGACGTCCAACGCCCTGCGGGTCACGCTCGCCACGCCCGACGGCACCGAACTGGCGCGCGCCCAGCAAAAGGGCGGCGCCGCGGTCCTGTTGGGCTTCAAGAACGGCGGCAAGAGCGAGTACACCCTGACGGCGGCCAACGGCGACGAGCTCAAGATCGCGGTCGCCGCGACGACCACCATCACCAACCAGAACACACCCGTGGGAAAGATCGTCCCCGCCGACGGCGCCGCGCGCTTGGAAGACGGCGGCGGCACCGTGCTGGCGGTGGTTCGGCCGCACACGGGGCACAAGGCCGACGGCGCCTGGCATCACCGCCTGCTGTCGCCGTCCGGCGAGGCCCTGGGTGTGCTGACCCTGATGACCGTCCACACCGGTTGGAGCGACATTGAATCCGAGGCCATCCAACTGCTGACCAACCACAACGTCGCCACCCTGAAGGCGCCATCGGCGGGCGCGATGCTCACCCTCGCCGCGCCGGTCGGCCCTCATCTGGGTGACGTTTTGGCCGCGGCGTGCGTGGACTTCTCGGTGCTCCCCCGCGGATACCTCGAGTAGAGCCGAATCTATTGATAGCCGGGAAGATCCGGCACCCCGCTGGCGGTCAGCCATCCGCCGCCGTCGACAACCAGGGTCGCCCCGGTGACATAGGACGCGGCGTCGCTGGCGAGGAAGAGCACCGCCTCGGCGACCTCGGTGGTCGAACCCGCCCGGCGCAACGGGTTCTGCGTGGCGCGATGTTGGTTGTCGCCGGTGATCCTCTTCACGCCCTCGGTCCCCGACATCGCCCCGGGCGCAACGACATTCACGCGGACGCCGTCCGGCCCCCACTCGATGGCACAGGCGCGGGTGAACGCGTCGACGCCAGCCTTGGCCGACACCACGTGCGCCTGCAAGGCCATGCCGCGGTACTGGGTCGCCGCGCTGATGTTCACGACGGATCCACCGTTTTCCCGCAGGCATAGCTCGTAAGCCGCCTTCGACACGTTGAACGTCCCCAGCAGGTCGATGTCGACCACGGCTTTGAAGCCGCCTGCGCTCAGGCCGCTGACCGGGACGGGAAAGTTCCCTGCGGCATTGTTGACGACGACGTCGAGCCGGCCGAAGGCCCGGATCACGTCCTCGACGACGGCGGTCACCTCATCGTGGCTCCGCACGTCGCAGACGCCGTAGACGGCCTCGATCCCGGCCTCCCGCAACACCGCAACCGCCGCCTCGAGGTTGGCTTCCTTGCGGCTGCAGATCGCGATCCGGGCGCCGTGGCTGCCCAGCACCCGCGCGATCTCGAGGCCGAGGCCCGTGGCCCCGCCGGTGATCAGGGCCGCCTTGCCCTGCAGCAGATCGGCCCGGAACGGGCTGCGCCGGGCGTTCACGCCGTCAAGGGTACGACGGTCAACCATCGGTCGACAGTGGACGTTTTCTTCGCTCACCGCAAGGATCGAGTCATCGACACCCGGCAGGAGGAAAGTGACCCTACGATTCCGAGGGCTTGTGCTGACCCCGTTGACGGTGGCGCTGGCGATGCTGCTGGCGCCGTCGGCCTCGGCCGACACCTACACAAACCAGCTGGTGGACAAGTTCAGCGCGCAGACCCACGTGCTGGCCGACCCGGGGGCGAATCCGCCGTTGCAGAACCCGGATCGGCTGAACGACCAAATCCTGAGCACCCGGTGGGCGTGGGCTCCGCGACCGCCGATCTGGGTGGCGGCGGTGGCGTCCAACCAGACCCGCGTGACCACCCCGGATGCCATTCACAACGTCATCCTCGGGCGCGATCCCGGATTCAGCGGGATCATTCTGGTCATCGACTCCCGGGGCTACCACGTGCGCGCCTACAACGTGCCCAGGGCGATCGCGGACAGCGTCGATCCGGTCATGAGCCAGTCCGCCAGGGACCACCGAAACGACCCGTACGGCGCGAGCAGTGAATTCGTCAGCAAGATGTCGACGGTGGCTGCGTCCTCCGGCGCACCGGCGGTGACATCACCCGCGGTGCAGAAGAACCACAACCAGGGATCCGCGCTGTGGACCGCGCTGGCGATCATCGCCATCGGTGTCGCCGTGATCGGCCTGATCTGGTTCGCGGTGAACCGGAACCGCAAGCGCCGCAAGGACACCGACACCAAGGAACAGATCAAGCAGGAGTTGATCACCGTCACCTCGGATGTCAGCGACCTCGACAATGCGGTACTCACCAACAGCGACACGGACGTCAGCGCCGAGCAGACGAAGGCCAATGCGAGCCTCTACGACGCGCGGCAGGCCTACGAAAAGGGTGACTATGGCGCGGCACGCGCGCACCTGAGGGTGGTGGAGTCGACGGTGGCCAAAGCCAACCAGAAGCTGTACCCGGGCCGGGCCGCGCCTAACGTCGCCGACGTCTCCTCGGTGCCGGCGGGCGACCGGAAGCAGGCCTCGGTGCGGACGAGGAATCCCGATACCGGCGATTACGTGACGATCAACAACAACAACTACAGCGCCACCCCGCAGCCCGGTTATCCGCACTACTACGGCGGCGGTTACTACAACGGGATGTTCTTCTACCCGGGTTATTACCCGTACGCGTTCTGGGGTCCGGGTTGGGGTTGGGCTCTCACCGACGTGCTGTTGATGGATGCGCTGCTGGACGACCATTGGGGCGGCGGGTACGACCGCGGCTTCGAGGCCGGCCGGGACTCTGCGTATGCGGACGCGAACTACGACGGCGGGCAAAGCGCCGGCTACGACAGCCAGCAAGGCGACGTCGGGTTCGGAGGCGGTTACGACTCCGGGTTCGGCGGCAACGACAGCTCGTACTCCGGCGGCGGAGACGTGGATTTCGGCGGCGGATGGGACTCGGCCGGCGGCTCCGATTTCGGCGGCGGCAGCTCGGATTCCGGTGGCGGCGACTTCGGATTCTGACCGAGAAGTAAGGCCTTGCGGATGAGCACGGACGGGATCAACCGGGGCATCCTGCTCGCCATGGTGGTGATCGGGGTGATCGCGTACGCGTTGCTCTACTCGCACGCCTCGGCCGTCTTCCGGGTTCTGGTGCCCGTCGGCCTGGCCGTCGTGGTGGGGCTGATCATCCGCGACGTCGTCAACGCCCGGAAGCGGTGATCTGACCCGGCGTGCGCAAAGCATTTTCCGTGTGATGCATCACGCTCACCCGAGGCCGCCTGGGCCAGCGGGATTCGCCTCTGCCGACGCGTAATCCGCGCGGTTTGCTGTGGATGCGAGTTTGCTTTGGACCGATCTGCATCCGATGGGTGATACATTCGGGCGATTATGGCAAGACAACCGGTCGCCGACATGGCCAAGGCCGTCGCCGAGATGATCGACACGGGCACCGATCTGACCTGGCGGTATTTGCTGTCCAACCGCAAGGAATTGAGCGCAAGCGCGACGCTGGTGCTCAACAGGGTCAACCGGGAGGGTCCCATGCGGCTGACGGCGCTCGCCGCGGCCGAGGACACGAGCCAACCGGCGATGACCCAGCTGGTCCAGCGGATGGAACGCCAAGGACTGCTCGAGCGGCTGAGCGATCCCGAGGATGGCCGGGCAGCCCTGGTCGCCATCAGCGACGCGGGCCGGGAGCTCTGGGACCTGCGCACGGACCGCCGCAGGGAGCGTCTGGCCGCGCTGCTGACCGGGCTTTCCACCGAGGATGCGCTGACGTTGTGGCTGGCCGCGCAGGTCGCCATGCCAATCCTGCGTCAACTACTCGACATCGCGGCCTCCGAGGCACCGCACCCCGCCGATGCGGCAAAGTGAGCGCGCAGCCACCAATCTGCATAATGCCCACTATGTAAAGATTGGGTGACCCGCGGCCTTTGCTCGGCGAAACCGGCAAGTGATAGCCCGCTCGGCCCGCGTTCCGCTTGACGGGCTGCATCATCCACATGATATGAAAATGAGCGTGGGAAGCGACGCCCCGCCGGCAGCCGTCGCCGCGAGGATCGACGCGGCGGCCGCGGCGGCCCATGATGGCATCGGCTCACATACCCGGGCACACGAAGGAGCGGAGCAGTGACTCTGGGCTTGTTTGGACTACTCACCGTCGTTTCCCTCGCACTGGCCGTCACCCTGGCCTCCGTCGCGGCCGTCTACGTTCGACGCCTGGAGCGGCGCAGGCCCCCGCCGATCGCCGAGGAAATCGGCAGCGCGAAAGAAGTGGTCCGCAAGTTGCGCAAGCGGCAACCGATGTCGCCCGAAGAGCTGGATTATGCGCGTCAGGTCGTGTCCGACCGCGCCTCGGTCATGGCGCTGTGCATCCCCGGTGCGTTGTTCATGCTCGGTTGCTTTTACGTGTTCGGCAGCCTCTACCACCTGCACGGGGCGACTCCGTCCGAGCGGACATTCCTCGGGGCGATACCCATGCTCACCTCATCGAACCTCGCGCTTCGCCTGCTCAGCAGCGCCCGGCTGAAAAGGCGTCTGCGCACGGCATCCGTCGCGTCATGAGGGCCGCAGGCCCGTTGGCAGGCGTCAGTCACAACCTCTCGAGTT
This sequence comes from Mycobacterium sp. E3305, assembly GCF_001666785.1. Lineage (NCBI taxonomy): Bacteria > Bacillati > Actinomycetota > Actinomycetes > Mycobacteriales > Mycobacteriaceae > Mycobacterium > Mycobacterium sp. E3305. Next base: position 4,939 of record NZ_LZJA01000200.1, read on the forward strand.
CGCGTTCCGTGCCGCAGGTAGTAATCTCTTTATCGCCGTATGTCAACCAGATTGATATGCGGCCGTCCCGCGGTCCACGGGCGGGGACGCGAGAACGCGGTGGGTAGGACGAGGTCGCGAAAGGTAATGGAGTGAGCCGTCGTTCAGTCGGCAGGACTGTCTTGCAACGAGGCTGGATGCCGTTGGTCACCGTCATCGCGGTCGGGGTGGGCCTGCTGTGCATGTACAAGGTGCACCAGTTCTCCGAACCGGAGCCGGTCATCACCGTCAACGGTCCACAGGCACCCGAGCAGTTCAATCTCAAACGGATCACCTACGAGGTGTTCGGCAACGCCGGCAATGGGGGGAGGCTCGTCTACATCGACATCGACGGTCATCCGCACCAGGTTGATTTCACCGCCCTGCCGTGGTCGCACACGGAGACCACGACGCTCTCGGTGGCGTCCGGAAGCATCTCGGTTCACGTTCGCAGTGGTCAGGTGAGTTGCCGGATGCTGGTGGATGGTGTGGTCCGCGACGAGCAGTCGGACGACCATCCGGACGCCGACGTCGAGTGCAGGGTGAAATCGGCATGACCGAGCATCGCCTCGACGAGACGCGGCCCAAACGCCCGTTCATCCCCAGGATGGTGCGGACTTTCGCGATCCCGATCATCTTCTTCTGGGGTCTTCTCGCGGTCACCACGAACACCTTCATGCCCCAGGTGGAGCGGGTCGCGGAAGAGCTTGCGGGCCCCATGGTCCCGCATTACGCGCCCTCGCAGCGGGCGCTGCTGCACATCGGTGAGAAGTTCCACGAATCCAACTCGACCAACTTGACCATGGTTGTGTTCGAGGCGAACCGACCGCTGGGAGACGCCGACCACCGGTACTACGACGACCTGATGCGCCGCCTCCAGCACGACACCCGGCATGTGCAGTACGTAATGGACCTGTGGGGCAAGCCATTCACCGCGGCGGGGGCGCAGAGCGTGGACGGCAAATGCACCTACGTGCTCCTGCGTCTCGCCGGTGACATCGGGCAGATCCAGGCCAACCAGTCCGTGGACGCCGTCCGCGACATCATCAAAAAAGACCCGCCCCCGCCCGGCCTGAAGGTCTACGTCAGCGGCGCGGCTCCGTTGGCCTCCGACACGCTCGCCATCGCCAACGCCAGCCTGAACAACGTCACGATCGTCACGATCATCCTCATCGTCGTGATGCTGCTGCTGGTATACCGCACCCCGTCTACCCTTTTGGTGCCCCTGCTCGGGGTGCTCATCGAGATGCTCGTCGCCAAGGGCGTCGTCTCGACGCTCGGGCATTACGGATACATCGAACTGTCCTCGTTCGCCGTGAACATCGTGATCGCGCTGACGCTGGGAGCCGGAACGGATTACGGCATCTTCCTGATGGGCCGATATCACGAGGCTCGGCAGGCGGGCGAAAGCCGCGAGGACAGTTTCTACATCGCGTACAAGGGCGTCGCGCCCATCATCATCGGCTCCGGCCTGACGATTGCCGGCGCGTGTTACTGCTTGACGTTCGCGCGCCTGAACTACTTCCACACCATGGGGCCGGCCGTCGCGATCACCATGCTGTTCACCATCGCCGCGGCGATGACGCTGGGACCGGCGGCACTGACCGTCGGCAGCCTTTTCGGGATGTTCGACCCGAGAACCCCCACCCATGGTCGCCTCTATCGGCGCATCGGCGCGAGCGTGGTGCGCTGGCCGGTCCCGATCCTGGTGGCCAGTACCGCCGTCGTCATGATCGGGGCGATCTTCGTTCCCACCTACCGGCAGAACTACGACGACAGGCAGTACCAGCCGGCGAGTGCGCCAGCCAATTTGGGCTTCCAGGCGGCCGACCGGCACTTCCCGAAGAGCAAGCTCTTCTCGGAGATGCTGATGGTCGAAACCGATCACGATATGCGCAACTCGGCCGACTTCATCTCGCTGGACCGGGTAGCCAGAGCCCTGATCCGTCTGCACGGTGTGGCGATGGTGCAAGGCATGACGCGGCCGTTGGGCCGCGCGCTCGAGCACGCCAGCATCCCCTACCTGTTCACCACGCAGGGCAGCGGCAACGGACAACAGCTCCCGTTCAACAGGGAGCAGAACTCCAACACCGACGCGCAGGCCGACATCCAGGCGCACTCGGTCGAGGTGTTGCGCAAGGAGATCGGCTTCTTCCAGAAGGTGTCCGACGAACTGCACCAGACGGTCCTGACCGTCGAGGACCTACAACGGGTCAGCGACGACATCCGCGACGAGGTCTCCAACGTCGACGACTTCTTCCGCCCGATCAAGAGCTACTTCTATTGGGAGAGACACTGTTTCGACATTCCCATCTGCTGGACGTTCCGTTCGCTGTTCGAGACCATCGATCAGATCGACAAGCTGGCCGACGACATCGCGGATGCGAAGGTGTCCCTGCAGGAGGTGGACAAGACCTTCCCGCAGATCATCGCCCAACTGAAAGCCACCGCCGACGATACCGAGGCACTGCAGTCGAAATTGGTCAACAGCTACGGATCCGCCGATCTGCAAACCGTGCAAACGGAGCAGACTTTCGATGATCTGATCAACGTCGGGAACGACTTCGACAAGTCCCGCAGCGACGACTTCTTCTACATCCCGCACGAGGGATTCGACAACGAGGACGTCAAGACCGGCATGAAGCTGATGATGTCGCCGGACGGCAAGGCGGCCCGTTTCATCGTCACCCACGAGGGCGACGCGATGGGCCCCGAAGGGGTCGAGCACGTCGAACAGTTCCCCGACGCGATCAAAACGATCCTGAAGGAGACCTCGCTGGCGGGCGCGCGGATCTACATCGGGGGTTCGGGATCCAACGACAAGGACATCAAGGAATACGCGATGTCCGACCTCATGATCGCGGCCATCGCAGCCTTCGTGCTGATCTTCTTGATCATGATGTTCATCACGCGAAGTCTGGTGGCGGCGTTCGTGATTCCCGGCACCGTGGCGTTCTCCTATGCCGGCGCGTTCGGGCTTTCCATCCTGGTCTGGCAACACCTCATCGGCCTGCACCTGCACTGGCTGGTCCTGCCGTTGACGTTCATCATCCTGGTGGCCGTCGGGTCGGACTACAACCTGCTGCTGATCAACAGGGTGAAAGAGGAGTTGCACGGCGGAATTTACACTGGTCTCATCCGGGCGCTCGGCAGCACCGGGGGCGTCGTGACGTCCGCCGGTTTGGTGTTCGCCTTCACCATGCTCGCGATGCTCACCAGCGACCTGCGCACCATCGGTCAGGTGGGCTCGACCGTGTGCATCGGCCTGCTGCTCGACACGCTGATCGTGCGTTCGTTCGTGGTGCCGAGCATCCTGCGAATCCTCGGGCCGTGGTTCTGGTGGCCGACTTTGGTGCGCACCCGCCCGGCGGCGGCGCGCTAGCCGGCGCCCTTGCCGTTGTCGACGCGATAAACGGCACCGTGGACGGCGGCCGCGGCGTCGCTCGCCAGGAAGGCGATGACGTTCGCCACGTCGACGGGCTGCATCATGCCGCGCGGGGAAGCGGTGCGCATGATCAGGTCGTTGTTCGGGTTCTCCGGCGCCCTGAAGTGTTCGAGCTGCGGGGTGAGCATGCCGCCCGGGCATATCGCGTTGACGCGCAAGCGATCCGCGGTGTACTCCACCGCCAGGGCGCGGGTGAGGCCGACCAGCCCGTGCTTGGCGGCGCAATAGCCGGCCGAGTACGCCTGGCCCTCGACGCCGGCGATGGAGCCGACGTTGACGATGTTGCCGCCGCGCTCCAGTAGGTGCGGCAACGCGGCCCGGCACAGGTAGAACGGACCGTTCAGGTTGACCGCGAGGTCCTCCGCCCAGTCGTCGTCGGTCATCGACTCGGTGCGCCGCATCTGGTGTCGGCCGGCGACGTTGACCAGCACGTCGAGCCCGCCCAGCTCACGCACGCACTGCTCCACCGCGTCGCGGCAGGCCTGCGCGGAAGCGACGTCCACCGATGCGTAACAACCACCTTGGACGTCTGCGAACACCTCGGCCAACCGGCCAGTGTCCCGGCCGATGCCGAAAACCGTTGCGCCCTGGCGGGAGAACAGCCGGGCCGTCTCAGCGCCGAGGCCCGACGACGCCCCGGTCACCAAGGCGACCTTGCCCTGCAGTGCTGACATGTCTGCCCTCGCGGTCAGTAAGAACGGATCCGCGCAACGCTACCGCGCAGCAGCCCCAGCGGGGCAACGAACCTCGGTCCCCACATGGTCATGGCGCGGCGAGCGGTCAACAAGACGAGCAGGCTAATCGCGAGGCGCCCGAGGGCTACCCGGCTCGTGCGCCTCTTCCAGCTTGGCCGCGCCGGTTCCACGCGCCGGCCGAAGTAATAGCCGACGCCCATTGCCATCGCCAGGGCCGCGACGGCCGCCAGCATCGTCATGATGATGAGCGTTTCGCGTCATCGTCGCGCCGAGGTCACGCGCGAGACACACCTTGGCCACTAAGCGGGCCCGAAGGCGTGGGTGTCAGACGTTCTCGCTCACGACATACACGGCGACATACCCGATGGGGATGCCGGTCCAGGTGGCGATGCATTCGCGTGCGGCCGGCTCCACCATGTCCCGGCGGACGGTGCGGGTGACCCTGCCGATCTCGGGAACGCGGATCATCCATCCGTCGGCATCGCGAGTGATCTCGATATCGAAGCACTGGCCGACCATGGGGCATTTCACGCGAGGCACGACCCGCGACGAGCGGGTGCTGCGCAGCGATTGTCGGCGCAGCAGGGTGGGCTGAATGGGCATGGCTGCTTTCGGAGAGTCGCAATCAGAACCGCGGGCAAGAGTAATGCGCATTCAGACGAAAACCTAATCGGCCAGTCAAACTGGCATGCACCTGATGCGCACTCTCCACCAAGTCGTCGCCGGGACTTAATGTTTGTGTTCATGCGACTGGTCCACGTGCCCGCGTTCGCGGCGAGTTTGCTGTCCGCGTTGGCCATCGGCTGTCCTGCCGCCCCGGTGGCGCGCGCGGATGGCGGATACGGACCCGGCTCCTACGCGGTGCCCGCCCAACTCCCCTACGGCACCTACGTCGCCCACGCCGAACCGGGCGACTACCGAGCGGCCTGCGTCTTCACCACGTGGACCCGCGACGGGAGACTGATCAACTCCGACAGCGGGATTCAAACGACCCCGGTCACGGCGAATCTCTCGGCTCCCGCGGTGGCGAAGTTCATCACGCACGGCTGCACGCCGTGGACGAAAGAGGGTTGACACCTCATTGCGCTGCCGCGTCGCGGCGTGTGCGCGAAGCGGCCGAGCGCGCCGGTCGGGCCCGCATGTGATCGCGGGCGCGACCCATGATGTCGCCGAGCGCCCGCACGTCCTCGCCGGAAAGCGCATCGAACAGCAGGTCGCGGACAACCTCGATGTGGCCCGGCAGCACTTTGGCAAGCCGCGCGTGGCCCGCTTCCGTGATGCCGACGACCGTGGCGCGCTGGTCGTCGACGCTGGCTTCGCGGGCGATGAGGCCCGCCTGTTCCAGCAGACCCGCCTGATGGGTGAGGCCGCTGCGGCTGTAGACCACGCCGTCGGCCAGTTCGGTCATGGTCAACCGGCGCTGGGCGTCGGCAAGCTTCGCCAAAATCTCGAACTGCACGTAGCTGAGGTCGCCCTCGGCCCGTAGCTGTCGCTGCACGGCGTACTGCAGCAGGCTGACCGCCTCCATCAGGGCGAAGTAGGCGCGCATCTGCTGAGGCTTGAGGGCTTGTGCCATGCCTTGATCGTAATGCTTCGAGCTCGAAGCAATGTGGTGATCGTCACCCGGAACTCCGGAATCGCTTCGATCTCGAAGCAAGTTATGCGTAGTGCAACTGCTTCGAGATCGAAGCACCTAGGTGAAACGGAGAAGACCATGAAGGCTGTGCAGTACCACCGTTACGGCGGCAGTGACGTTCTGCAGTACGAAGAGGTTCGGCGGCCGGTGCCCGGCCCCGGCGAAGTGCTGGTGAAGGTGGCCGCAACCTCGTTCAACCCGGTCGACGCCGGGATCCGGGGCGGCTACCTGTCCGAGGTATACGCGATCTCCTTCCCCCACACGCCGGGCATCGACGTCGCCGGAACCGTCGCCGAGCTCGGTGACGGGGTGACGGGGTGGAACGTTGGTGACGCCGTCGTCGGGTTGCTGCCTTTGGACGCCCCCGGCGCCGCCGCAGAGTACGCGCTCGCCCCGGCCGCGGTGCTGACCGCAGCGCCAAAGTCGGTGCCGCTCGCCGATGCCGCGGCGCTGCCGACGGTCGGACTGACGGCATGGCAGGCGTTGTCCGAGATCGCCGAGCTCAGGTCCGGGCAGTCCATTTTGATCAACGGCGCGGGCGGAGCGGTCGGCGGCTACGCGGTCCAGCTCGCCAAGCAGGTCGGAGCCGTCGTCACCGCGACCGCGTCCGCGCGCAGCGCTTCCCGGCTGCGCCACCACGGGGCCGACCGGATCATCGACTACATCGACTACGCGAACACCCCGCCGCACGTCGCCGGGCAGCCGTTCGACGTGGTGCTGAACCTGGTCAGCACCGCACCGGAGCAGACCGCGGCCCTGGTCGGCCTGGTCGCCGACGGCGGGTTTTACCTGGGCACCATGACGTCCGGCGAGGAGGACGCGGCTAGGCGGGTGCGCGCGCAGCGGGTGTTCGTCCGCAGCGACGCCGCGCAGCTGGCCGAACTCGTCAACCTGGTCGACGCCGGAAACCTGGTGATCGACGTCGCCGACCGCCGACCGCTGACCGACGCTGCCGCCGTGCACGATGACTCCGACGCCAATCGGCTGCCCGGGAAGACGATTCTGATTCCCGGCCAATGAGATTCGGTCGATTCAGTTGAAGGCGTGTCCCGCCGGCAATCCGCCGGCGGGACACGCCTTGAGTCTGGGCGCTATCGTCCGTCTTGCTATGCCGCCCGGCTCGGTGGAAACGCGGCTTGCGTCTCGATGGCTTCGCGGTAGGCGGACACCCGGCCCGGCATCGTCCCGAGCGCGGCGATGGTACGACCACCGCGCCCGTACGCCGCGACGAACTCCCAGGCGCCCGGATCGCCTTCGACGATCTCGACGGAGTCGTAGTCGGTTGGCACGCCCAGCATCTGCAGCTTGACGTCGTATTGATCCGACCAGAAGTACGGCACCTCGTCGTAGGGCTCCGCGCCCCGCGGCCCCGCCATCAGGGCCCGGGCGGCGGCCGCACCCTGACGGCCCGCGTCGTCCCAGTGCTCGGTACGCAGGTGCCGCTCGTACAGCGGGTGCCACCAGCGCGCGACGTCGCCGGCCGCGACAACCGGGACGTCCGCGGTGCCGCCCTCCGCGACACCGCAGGCGTCGCAGATCACGCCGTCGTCGACACGCAAGCCGGAGCCGTCCAGCCATTCGGTGGCGGGGGTGACCCCGAGTCCGACGATGACGAGATCGGCCGGAACCTGCGAGCCGTCGGTGAGGCGAACACCTTCTACCCGGCCGTTGCCCACGAATCCGTCGACGCCCACGCCCACCCGCAGATCCACGCCATGTTGGCGATGCAGGTCGGCCCAGCGCGACGCCAGCTCCGTGCCCAACGCGGAAAGCAATGGGCTGGCCGCCTTTTCGACCAGCACCACGTCCAACCCCATTGACCGGCAACTCGCGGCGACCTCGGCGCCGATGAACCCGCCGCCGACGACCACCACCCGCGGTCGCGAACCCAGCCGATCCCGGATGGCCAGGCAGTCCTCGACCGTTCGCAGCATCAGCACCCCGTCGGGAACCGGGCCGCCCGGCCATTCGCGTGGCACCGCGCCGCTGGCGATCACCAGCCCGTCGAACGGCAAGCCGAACTCCTGGTCGGCATCGCGCACGTGGATGGTGCGCGAGGACATGTCCAGCTTGAGAGCCGATGCGCCACGCAAGACGCGCGCTTCGGTGTCGAATTGCGGCGCCAAGTCGACGCCGGCCCGGTGCACCGTGCCGGTGAGGAACTTCTTCGACAGCGGCGGGCGATGGTACGGGGCGTGCCGCTCGGCGCCGACGATGGTGAGTGCGCCGTCAAAGCCCTCCTGCCGCAGCGTCTCTGCCGCGCGGGTGCCCGCCACGCCGGCACCGACGACGACGACCTCTTTCAGGTTTCTCTGCTGGCGACCCGGCATCGCTTCAGTCCTTCACCGTGATCGCTTGGGTGGGACACGACACCTGGGCGCCAATCAACTGCTGGCGCAGCGCCTCTGGTGCCTCCTCCTGCAGTACGTGCAGACCGTCCTCGCGCACGTCGAACACCTCGTGGCAGATGCTCATGCACACGCCGTTGCCGTCGCAGGTATCAAGATCTACCGAAACCTTCATCACACCTTCGCCTTTCGTGCTCCGTTGCCGGAAGTCTCGATCCCTTGGGTTTGATCCGGCGACTTCCCTTGGGATCGCGCCCGCTCCTTGGCGGCCTTCGCCACCGGCGAGTACGCCAGGTAGTCGATCGCCATCTGTGTGGACCCTTCGTCGTTCGGGTGGTGGCTGGGCCGCAGATACCGGACCGGCGTCGTCACCATCAGCTTCCACGGGCCCGGAAGCTTGTACTCGCGAGCGGCCGATAGCCAATCCCGCCAACGCCACTTTTGGTCGATGGTCGGGTCTTGGGCCATCAGGTAGCGCGCTCCCGCGACCCACCAGGCGATGAACAGCGGCGTGGTGAAGAACATCGAGAACGCCCTGATCCAGTAGTTGCCGCTGACGTGCTGGAAGACGTCGTACACCAGCGCGCGGTGCTCGACCTCCTCGGCCCCGTGCCAGCGCAACAGGTCGAGCATCATGGGGTCGGCCTTCGCGTAGTCCAGACCTCGGTTAGTCAGCACCCACTGGCCCAACATCGCCGTGTAGTGCTCAAGCGCGGCTACGTCGGCCAGGCGCCGATAGAGCCACCACCGCTTCATGGCCGGCGGAAACCACTTGGGCGGGTCGCCCAGCGTCATCGACAACAGCCTCCCGAGCCGATCGGTATACGGCTTGGTGTCGATCCCCTGCTCGGCGAGGTGGTCGAGCACCACCTGGTGGGCCCACGCATGCCAGGACTCCTGCTGGATGAACGGTTTGATCGCCGCCTCCAACTCCGGATCGTCGACCAGCGACGACGCTTCGAGAACGGCCTTGATGAAGTGGCGCTCGCCCTCGGGCAGCAGGAGGTGCAAGACATTGATCATGTGTGTCGAGAACGGGTCGTCGGGCACCCAGTGCAGTGGCGTCTCCGACCAGTCGAACCGAACCATCCGGCGGTACATGGGATGGCCGTCGTGGTGAAGTTGGACCTCGGGCATCGAAAGCTCCCTCCCGGATTGTCTGCGAACAGCCGTTCACTCGGCCGCGTACCCACGCCTGCCGCCGGTTATGCGTACCGGCGGTACGAGGTTTCTGAGAGTTGCCTACCGAGGCACGGATGTCCCCGAGCGGCGCGTAATCGGCGCAGATAGGACGGGGTCGCTCGTCGCCGGCGCTTCCGACATTGACTCGACACGGTGAAGCGCAGAAACCGATTGGATATCGACTAGTACGCGCCACTTATGTTGACAAAAGTCACAAATTTAACATCACGCGATGCAGGATTCGTCGGCGAATGTGCGGCCGTCGCGCCCCATTCCCCGGCGCGATTTATTGCGCTACGCCATTCCCCTGGCGGTACTACCGGCGCTGTATGCGGCATCGACGAGTGTGGCCCGCCCTGCCGCAGCGGCCGTCCCTCCCAGATTGATCGACTTCGCCATGCGCCAAATCCCGGCGGACCACATTCGGGCCGCCGGCTACTCCGGCGTCATCAACTACGTTTCGCTATCGCGTCCCGGCTCGACCATGGGCGCCAAGCCGATCACACGGCCCTACGCCGAGCAGCTGACCGCCGCCGGGCTGATGATCGTCAGCAATTACCAATACGGCAAGCCGGGCGGGACGGCACCGTCGGACTTCAGGCGCGGGTTCGAGGGCGGCGTTGCCGATGCTCGCACCGCGTGGGATTTGCATACCGCGGCGGGTGGCGGTCAGAGTGCGCCGATCTTCTTCAGCGTCGACGAAGACATAAACCACGACACCTGGAACAATTTGGCGCTCAAGTGGTTTCGCGGAATCAATTCGGTATTGGGAGTGCAGCGCACCGGCGTCTACGGCGGTATCGATGTGTGCCAGTGGGCCGCGGCCGACGGCGTCATCGGCAATTCGCGCACCCCCGGCCACCGCTGGGCCTGGCAAACCAAGGCCTGGTCCCGGGGCCAGGTCGACCCTGCCGCCGTCCTCTATCAACGCGTGGTGAGTACGCCGTCGAATCCAGGTCCGGAAGTCGGGGGGCTCCAGGTCGACGTCAACGACGTCCTCGCCGCGGATTGCGGTCAGTGGAACCTGCACCGGTGAGGCCGCATCCCGCTTGATCCGCCCATTATCACCGCCGTCACTCTTTCCCACACTCACGCCACCGGGCGATCACCTGGCCGGCGAAGTCCAGCATCTGGTCAAGGGTGGGGAACAATGCGAAGGCATCCACGATCGCCTCGTCGGCACCGGACTGGGCGAGGCGCTCGAGCTTGTCGGTGACGGAGTCAACTGACGTGCCCGGGTCGAGGTTGATCCGCATGGCCGTCTTCAGCGCGTCCGGATCGCGGCCGGCGTCCTTTGCCGCCCGGCGCGCAATCGACCACAAGTGGTCGGTGACCTCGTCCTGCAGCCCCTCGACCCCGAGCCAGCCGGTGCCGCTGCGGCCGACCCGGCGCATCGCCGCCTCGCTGGCACCGCCGATCCAGATGGGCGGACCGCCGGCCTGGACCGGGCGCAGGTCGGCATGAACCGGCGGCAGGGAGAAGAACTCGCTCTCCCAAGAAACCGGGTTGGTCGTCCACCACTCGTGCAGGAACGCCAGCAGGTCATCGAGCATCCTCCCGCGCCGGCTCCAGTCCGCGCGGCGGGCGATGTCGTGTTCGTCCTTCATCCATCCGATTCCCACGCCAACGTCCAGGCGGCCGTCGCTGAGCACGTCGAGCGTGGTCAGCAAACGGGCCAGGTGCACCGGCTCGTAGTAGAACGTGCTGAGCGTGCTGGCGTTGAGCCGCACCCTGTTGGTCGCGGTCGCGGCGACGGTCCAGAGCAGCACCGGGTCGAGGTAGCGGGTCATCTGCGGCGGGTACGGCTGCTCTTTGCCCGGATAGGTGCTGTGCATGTCGACCGGCGTGACCAGGCGATCGCCGACCCACAGTGTGTCGTAGCCGAGGTCCTCGAGCCCGCGGCAGAACGCGCCGAGACCAGCGGCGCCGCGGACGGCGGGCCCGACGATGGGAAGTGCGAAGCCAAGCTTCATAGCTCGAATCCCTTCGGTGATAAATCAACCATTACTTTGGGGGCGCGGGCGCCCTTTGCTCGTTCACTCCTGGGCCGGGCGGCTCAGCCGGCAACGGTGGCGCCGAGGGCGAAGTCGAAATTCCCCACCCCGTGGCGGGCGAGGCCCATCACGACCAGGCCCGTTCCTTCCAGCCAGTGCGCCATGTTCAAGCCGCCGACGTCGAGCGGGCGCAGCTCGAGGCTTTTGATGAACTCCGCCACGGCCGCCTTGGCCCGCGCGTCGTCGCCGGCGATGAAGACGTCGAGCGGCCGGCCCTGCGCCAGGACAGCGCCAAAGATGGTGTTGAAGGCCTTCACCACGCTGGCGCTGGCCGGGGCCGTCTTGGCGACTTCCTGCGCGATCGAGGTGTCATCGGGGATGGCCAGCCCGTCGGCCGCGGCATTGAAGGGGTTGCTGATGTCGACGATGACCTTGCCCGCGAGGGCGTCTCCGTACTGGGCGACGACCGGAACGACATCGGCGTACAACACGGAAACGATGACGATGTCCCCGGCCGGGACGGCGCCGAAATCCCCCGTCGTCGCGCTGCCGCCGAGGCTCTTGGCCAGGTCGGCGGCCTTGGACTGATCGCGGCCGATGATCTCGACGGCGTTGCCGCCCGCTACGGCCAGCGCGCCGATGGTACGAGCCATGTTCCCGGTCCCGATGATGCTGATGCTGCTCATGAGATGTCCTGTCCTGAACTAGTGGTCGGAATGGTTGATGCGTCCACCTTATGGGGATTTTGATGACACGTCAACCACTTACCGGTAGCATGGGGGCCAATGGAACCGAACTGGCTGAACCCTAGGGAAGACCGCGCCTGGCGGGCCTTCCAGCACGCGCACCATCAGCTCGACGTGCACCTGAACCGGGGCCTGCAGAAATCGGGACTGTCCGGGGCCGACTACGAGATCCTGGCGGTGCTTTCCGGCCACGACGGGGACCGCATGCCCGCCCGCGACCTGTGCAATGCACTGGGTTGGGAGAAGAGCCGTGTCTCACATCAGGTGCGGCGCATGCAGAAGGACGGGCTGATCTGTCGCGAGCCCAACCCCGACGACGCCCGCAGCACCATGGTCTGCCTGCTGCCTGCCGGCCGCGCCGCCATCGAGAAGGCGGCGCCCGGGCACGTGGAGGACGTCCGCCGGAACTTCATCGACCTGCTTACCCCGGCCGAGCTCGAGATGCTCGCCGCCCTGAACGAACGGGTCCTGCGCCACTTGGCCAAAGACGAAGACTCCGCGGCCGACGACGAGCCCGCATAGCCTCGTCAGCCCTGAGGTGATGCCGGGCACGTAACGCGGTGGTCGAACCTCCCGCGACGAATCGCGGACCCGTGAATATCCGGTGGAGCTAAGGGGACTCGAACCCCTGACCCCCACACTGCCAGTGTGGTGCGCTACCAGCTGCGCCATAGCCCCAAGTCGTGCCAATCGAAGCTACACCACTGGCTACCGACCTTCAAAGCTGCCGGTCAGGCGGGCTCGAGCGCCGTCCGCGTCTCGGGCGCCGGCACCCAGGCGACGGCGGCGACCAACAGAACAACCCCACTGATCGCGAACGCCCAGCCGTAGCTCAGCCGCTCGGCGACCCAGCCGACCGCTATCGAGCCGACGATCGCGCCCAGATCCGACGCCATCTGCACCGCGGCCACCGGCGTGCCCGCGCGAGCCTCCCTGCCGAGGATGTCGGCGACGGCGGCCTGCATAGGAGACATGAAGATCCCCGTCGTCACGCCGGACACAAACCCCACGACCATGAACGCGGGCAGCGACGTCACGACGCCCAGCCCGGCGGTGGCCGCACCGGACGCCGCCAGACCGACAATCAACAACGTGCGCCGCCCCATCCGGTCGGACAAGTAGCCACTGGGAATGACGGCCACCGCATTGCCGGCCGCGAACGCCGCCAGCACCACGCCGATGACCCCGACGCTGCGGCCCATGACGTCGGAAATGAACAGCGGGACCAGCGCGACGCGCAGCCCAAAAGCCGACCAGCCCATCGCAAAATTGGACAACAGCGCCGACCGATACGCGCGGAACCCCAACGCTTCTCGGATCGTCACCGTCGATCGTGTCGGCGGCAAAGGTGCGGCCAGCGTCGAATTACGCAAGCCATAGAACAGCACCACGGCCACCACCAGCATTGCGGCACCGTAGACGATGAAGGGAGCCGTCAGCCCCCAGCCCGCCGCCAGGGCGCCGACCGCCGGCCCACCGACCGCGCCGATCATGAACGAACTGGTAAAAATGCCCGCGATTCGCCCGCGGGCGTCGGGCGGGCTGATGTGGATCATCAACCCCAAGGCCGCGACGTAAAACAGCGTCGAACCCAAGCCGCTGAGGGCGCGAAAAAACAGGAGTTGCCAGTACGCCCGCGAGAACGCGCACGCGGCAGTGGCCAACCCCACGATCAGCAAACCACCGATGTAGATCCGCCGTTCACCCAACCGTTGCGCCAACAGTCCGCTTATCGGTGCGAAACACAGTCGAGTCAACGAGAAGACGGTGACCAAGAAAGTCACCGCCTCGATGCTGACCCCGAAGGTGCGGGCGAAGGCGGGCATTGCCGGCGAAATGACGCCGTAGCCCAGTGCCACCATGATGTTGGCCCAGCTGAGGATCCACACTTCGCGCGGAAGCCGCGCAGCAGAAGAGCCGCGTCCCCCCGGGCGGGCAAGTCGGAGGGAACAAGTCACCCAATGACTTTATTAACTACCTCGCGCGCGGTTTCCTGCACCTCCACCAAATGCTCGGGTCCGTTGAAAGACTCGGCATAAATCTTGTAGACGTCTTCGGTGCCCGACGGCCGCGCAGCAAACCACGCGTTGGCGGTCGTCACCTTTAATCCGCCCAACGGCGCGCCGTTGCCGGGCGCGGTGGTGAGTTTCGCGGTGATCGGCTCGCCGGCCAATTCGGTGGCGGTCACCTGCTCGGGTGAGAGCTTGGAAAGCCGCGCTTTCTGGTCGCGATCGGCAGGCGCGTCGACTCTGGCGTAGAACGGCGTCCCGTACTCGGCGGTCAGCTCCTGATAGCGCTGCGACGGGGTCAATCCGGTGACGGCCAGGATCTCGGAGGCCAGCAGCGCCAGGATGATGCCGTCCTTGTCGGTGGTCCACACCGAGCCGTCGCGCCGCAGGAACGACGCGCCCGCGGATTCCTCGCCGCCGAACCCGATGGTGCCGCCGATCAGGCCGTCGACGAACCACTTGAAGCCGACCGGGACCTCGAGGAGCTTGCGGCCGATGCCGGCGACCACCCGGTCGATGATGGACGAGCTGACGGCGGTCTTGCCGACGGCGATGCCGTCCGGCCACGACGGCCGGTTGGTGTACAGGTAGTCGATGGCGACCGCCAGATAGTGGTTGGGGTTGAGCAGCCCGCCGTCGGGCGTGACGATGCCATGCCGGTCGGAGTCCGCGTCGTTGCCGGTGGCGATCTGATAGCTATCGCGGTTGGCAATCAACGAGGCCATCGCGTCCGGTGAGCTGCAGTCCATCCGGATCTTGCCGTCGTGGTCGAGCGTCATGAACCGCCATGTCGCGTCGACGAGCGGGTTGACCACGGTCAGGTCCAACCCATGCCGCTGCGCGATCTCGCCCCAGTAGTCCACGCTCGCCCCGCCGAGCGGGTCCGCACCGATCCGCACCCCCGCCGCGCGGATCGCGTCGATGTCGACCACGTTCGGCAGGTCGTCGACGTAGGTGCCGAGATAGTCATAACGCTGGACGGCATCCAGCGCTCGCGCGAACGGCACTCGCTTCACCCGGGCGCCGTCGCGGAGAATTTCGTTGGCGCGCTTGGCGATTGCGTTCGTAGCGTCGGTGTCCGCGGGCCCGCCGTTGGGCGGGTTGTACTTGAAGCCGCCGTCGGGAGGCGGGTTGTGCGACGGCGTCACGACGATGCCGTCGGCCAGCGCGTCGGTGCGGCCGCGGTTGTAGTTGAGGATCGCGTGGCTGACCGCCGGTGTCGGCGTGTAGCGGTCCCGGGAGTCCACCATGGCGACGACGTCGTTGGCGGCCAGCACCTCCAGCGCCGAGACCCATGCCGGCTCGGAAAGGCCATGCGTGTCCCGGCCGATGAACAGCGGGCCCGTGGTGCCATGTGCGGCGCGATACTCGACGATGGCCTGGGTGATCGCGACGATGTGGGCCTCATTGAACGCCCCGTTGAGCGCGGAGCCGCGATGGCCCGACGTGCCGAACACCACCTGCTGTGCGACGTCGTCGGGGTCGGGCTGAACCGAGTAGTAGGCCGTCACCAGGTGCGGCAGGTCGACGAGGTCTTCGGGCTGGGCCGGCTGACCGGCGCGAGGGTGGGCCATGGTTACCAATTCTGCCCGCGGCGCACGTCGCCGACCTGTCAGGTACTTTTCTGACGTCCCGGATTCACCCACCCGTAAATCCTGCACAGGGGAAAGGGATCACGTGGCGCACGACTATCGCGAACTGGCCGCGGTCTTCGCCGGCGGGGCGCTGGGCTCGCTGGCCCGCGCCGCCCTGGGCGTCCTCGCCGCGGGCGACCCGGCGAGGTGGCCGTGGCCGACCTTCACGGTGAACATCGTCGGCGCCTTCCTGGTCGGGTACTTCACCACCCGGTTGCTCGAACGGTTGCCGTTGTCGAGTTATCGGCGTCCCCTGCTCGGCACCGGGTTGTGCGGTGGGCTCACGACGTTCTCGACGATGCAGGTCGAGACGCTCAGGATGGTCGAGCACGGCCACTGGGCATTGGCCGCCGGCTACACCGTCACCAGCGTCGTGTTGGGACTGCTGGCCGTACACCTGGCCACCAAATTGGTGCGCCGGGTCCGGGTCCGCGGATGACGGCCGGCGCGGTCACGACGGTCGCGGTGTGGGTCGGTGTCGCGCTGATCGGCGGCGTCGGCTCGGTGCTGCGCTTCGTCGTCGACCGCGCGGTGGGCCGCCGGGTGGCCCGGTCCTTTCCGTTCGGCACGTTGGCCGTAAACGTCAGCGGCGCAGCGCTCTTGGGCTTTCTCGGGGGCCTGGTGCTGAGTAAGGAAGCGGCCCTGCTGGCCGGCACCGCGTTCGTAGGCGCCTACACCACTTTTTCCACCTGGATGCTGGAAACTCAACGGCTCGGCGAGGAGCGCCAGGTGCGCGCGGCAATCGCCAACATCGTCGTCAGCGTCGCGCTCGGTGAGGCGGCCGCGTTCTTGGCGCAGCGCATCGCCGAGCAGCTCTGAGTCAGCCGCCGGGCACGTCGTCGGGCGTGCGGGGCAGCGCGTAAAGCGCCATCCGCCGGTTCGACATGTCGTGCTCACCGAGGAAGACGCAGCCGCCCCGTTCGCAGAACGTGCGCGCCAGGACGTTGCGGTGATCCGGATCGAACATGATGCGCCGGCATTGCGGATCCAGGCCCAGGATGCTGCCCACCAGGTAGGGCAGCAGGTAACTGACGTGGCCCCGCTTGATGTAGTCCAGATCGGCGACCGCGACGTGCAGGCCCAGATCGTGGGGATCGTAGTCATAGCGGTCAGCAATGGAATCCTTTGCCGCCCGGTACAATTCGATATAGGCACGAGGCATCGCGTACAGCGTGGCGATGAAGGGCCGGGAGAACCCGCCTTCGAGTTGCGCCCTCAGGTAGCGGTGCCAGCGGGTCGCCGGCCAGGCGGACTCCCACGCTTCGGCCAGGTGCGGCCGATTCATCCACTCGGCGACCATCTCCGCGTCGGCGTCCGGATCGGCCAGACGCAACCCGTACGGCTCGGGCAACGCCGGTATGGGCGGGGGCGGGACGGCGCGGACCTCATCGGGGATCTCGGTCAACTCCCGCGGCAGTATCGGGTCGTCCTCGCTCACGCGGGCGCCCCTGCCATCCACCGTTCGGCCAGGGCCGAAACCCATTCGGCGGCCGCAGCGGGCCGCTCGGGCGGCGCCGCGACCAGAACCAATTCGTCGATGCCCAGATCGGCGAGGGCGCCGACATCACCGACGCCCGGATCGCGCAACGCCACCGAGAGCCGCAACTGCCCACGATCACGCCCCGCCTCGGCGCATAGCCGCTCCAATTCGGCGAGCCGCTCGTGCACGGCTTCGACGCCGTCGAGGTTGAAGCCGTACCAACCGTCAGCCCACGTCGCCGCCCGCCGCAGCGCCGAATCACTATTGCCGCCAACCACTATCGGGATGTGGCGGTCGCGCACCGGTTTGGGGTTGACCCGAATCGAGTCGAAGCTGACGAAATCGCCGTCGAACGAGGCGATGTCGTCGCGCCACACCGCGCGCATCGCGGCAACGTATTCGGCGGTGCGCTCGGCCCGACGGGCGAACGGCACCGAAAGCGCGGCGTCGTCACCCTGGTCACCGCGACCCGCGACCCCGACATCAGCCATGCCGCCGTCCTCGCGGAGCTGCTGAAAAGCCACTGAGCGCGTGAGACGATCGTGCGATGCGGCTGGGATTGCACGCCCTGGGGATCGGCGCCGGCCCGATGCCGTGACGATGCCGTCGCGGCGAAGCTCAGTGCGATCATCGGGTCAAGCCAATCCGCTTGTGCGGGAACGGCGATGACGCCGTCGTCGGAGTAGGGATAGCGGGAGGCCGGTCGGTCGACCATGACGACGTGCTCCCCGGCCCACAGCGTGGCGAAGCCGCAGTCGTCCGCGGTCGACGCGACGGCATCGATCACGGCGCGATCGGCGCCGGCGCCGATCCCCAGGGCGTGCAATCCCAGCCGCATCGCACGATCGTCTCACGCGCTCAGTGGCTTTTCAGCAGCTCCGCGAGGACGGCGGCATGGCTGATGTCGGGGTCGCGGGTCGCGGTGACCAGGGTGACGACGCCGCGCCGGGCCAGCTCGCGCAGCTCGTCGAGCGCCGGGTTGTCGTCGAGTTCCGCCTCGTAGCGCTCGGCGAATTCGTCGAAGTGTTCTGACCGGTGGCGATACCACTCGCGGAGGTCCTTGGACGGCGCGACGTCCTTGGACCAGATCCCCACCCTCGGGTCGCCCTTGCGCACACCTCGCGGCCACATGCGGTCGATCAGCACGCGCTGGCCGTCGTCGGGGCCGACGTCGTCGTAGACCCTCGCCACCCTGATCCGGCTCTTGCCGCCCACACCTAGCAGCGTAGCGACGGGCTTGTCGGTGGTGCCGGTTAGCATCGCACGTATGTTCGAAGAATTGGCGGTGATCGACCCGTCGGCCGACGAATCGGCGCTGATCGAGCGCATCGCGGAGCTGGAGGCGGCCAAGTCGGCGGCCGCCGCCGGGCAGGCCCGCGCGACGGCCGCGCTGGACTCGGCGCGTCGAGCTGCCGAGGCGGCCGCAGGTTTATCCGCGGCGCGGCGCGGCCGGGGCGTGGCCACCGAGGTCGCGCTGGCGCGCCGCGATTCCCCGGCGCGGGGCTGCCGGCATCTGGGCTTCGCCAAAGCCCTCGTGCACGAGATGCCGCACACGTTGGCGGCGCTGGAGCGCGGGGTGCTGTCGGAGTGGCGGGCGACGCTGATTGTGCGCGAGAGCGCCTGCCTCGACGTCGAGGATCGCCGCGCGTTGGACGCGGAGCTGTGCGCCGAAGCGGCGAACCTGGACGGCATGGGCGATGCGCGGGTGGCCGCGGCGGCCAAGGCGATCGCCTATCGCCTGGACCCGCATGCCGTCGTCGACCGGGCGGCCAGGGCAGAGCGGGAGCGCACGGTGACCATCCGGCCCGCGCCCGACACGATGACCTACCTCACCGCGTTATTGCCGGTGGCCCAAGGCGTTTCGGTGTATGCCGCGCTGCGGCGCGAGGCGGACACCCGCGGCGACGGGCGTTCACGCGGGCAGCTGATGGCCGACACCTTGGTGGAACGGGTCACCGGCCGCAGCGCGGCGGTCCCCACCCCCGTCGCCGTCAACCTGGTGCTCTCCGACGACACGCTGCTTGGCGGCGCCAATGCGTCGGCCGACCTCTCCGGTTACGGCCCCATCCCCGCAGCAGTGGCGCGCGCGATGGTCTGCAGCGCGGTCACCGACCCGCGCTCGCGCGCGACGCTGCGCAGGCTCTACGCGCACCCCCGGGGCGGGGCGCTGGTGGCCATGGAGTCACGGGCACGGATCTTTCCGCGCGCGCTGGCCGCGTTCATCGCGATGCGCGACCAACGTTGCCGCACGCCCTACTGCGACGCGCCCATCAGGCACAGCGACCACGCGCAACCGTGGGCGGGCGGCGGCCCGACCGCCGCGGACAACGGCCTGGGCCTGTGCGAGGGCTGCAACTACGCCAAGGAGGGCGCGGGGTGGCGGGTGAGCGCCGCCGTCGACGAAAACCACACTCACAGCGCGCAATTCACCACCCCCACCGGAAAGAGCTACCGATCGACGGCTCCGCCGCGAGCGCCCGTGATCACGGTCAGCGAGGTGGAATTCCGCATCGGGGTCTCCATCGCGCGCCATGCGGCCTAGGCACTGTTCAGGATTGGCCGGTGAGGCGCTCCACGTCGACGACCTCGCCGCGGTTGATGCTGACCCAGTCGCGTCCGTCCAGGTAGGGGCGCAGCGCGCGGCCGATCAACTCGGCGTCGGCCGGTGTCTTGGGCCGCTGCAACTCGTACACGTGGGGCAATTCGGCCATCCCGGTGACGACGTTCCACAGCGTCAGGGCCTCGGGCCCGGTCGGCGGGTCCACCAGTACCGGACCGAACAGGCACTGCCCCGACAAAAACAGCGTCGGCACACCGTAGCCGCCCGCGTCGACGACCCGGTGGTGGTCGTGGTGGATCTCGTCGTGGGTGGTCGGGTCGTCGAGCGCCGCATCGAGGAGCGACGGTTCGGCGCCGATCTCGCCCAGCAGGCGGCGCGCAACCGCGGGGTCGTGCGGTTTGCCGCCCAGCGTGTGCAGTTCGCGTCCGATGGCGGCGTACCACCGGTCCAGCAGCGCCATGTCCGTTCGGCGCAGCAGCGCGCCGATCCGCATCAGCGACCACCCGTAGGACCACTCCCGCTCCCAGGGGTGCTTCTGGCCCTCGGACCGGTTGATCTCCTCGAGGCTGAAAAATCGCCAGTCGACGGTGATGCCGAGTTGCTCGCGAACGTCGCGGATCCACAGCGAGGTCTGATAGGCGAACGGGCACATCGGATCGAAATGAAAATCCACCACGACGCTCATCTCGGACCCGCTTTGTCGCTCAGTAGTGATAGGTGTCCGACGGCGCGGGGGAATGATCCCGTTCTTCGTCGTCGAAGTCCGACGATTCTATGTCGTAGGCGCGGGCCAGCTCGAGGATCTTCGTGGCCCTGGCAATCCGCGGCAGGTCGGACCCGTTGCGGATCTCTCCCCCGTCGCGTTCGAACTCGGCGAAAAACTCTTTCGCCCAAGAAATTTCGTCCTGTGATGGCGACAGACCCTCGTTCACCACGCCGCATTGGTCCGGGGTGAGGCAGATCTTGCCCGTCATCCCGAATTCCACGGAAACGGCGGTGGCCTCGATCAACTTCAGGGCATTCGAGCCGATCGTGGGCCCGTCGATGGCGCTGGGCAGACTCGCCGCCTTGGCGGCGATGGTGAACCGGGACCGGGCGTAGGCCAGCGTGCTGGGGTCTTCTCCGAAGCCGGTGTCGCGGCGGAAGTCGCCGATGCCGAAGGCGAGCCGGAAGGTGCCCTTAGCCGCGGCGATCTCGGTGATGCGCTCCAGGCCGCGGGCCGTTTCCACTAGCGCCACGATCGGCACGTTGGGCAGCCGTTGCGCCGTCTCGGTGACGTGGTCCACCGATTCGACCATCGCCAGCATCACCCCGCCCACCGGTGTGCCGGACAGCGCGGCGAGGTCGTCCGCCCACCACGGGGTGCCGAAACCGTTGACGCGGACCCAATCGGTGTTGCCGGCGCCCAGCCAGCTCACCACGTTGTCGCGGGCGGCGTGCTTGTCTTTGGGGGCGACGGCGTCCTCGATGTCGAGCACGACGATGTCGGCCCGGGAGTGCGCCGCGGATTGGAACCGGTCAGCGTGCGCGCCGTTGACCAAGAGCCAGCTCCGGGCCAAAACGGGATCGATGCGGTAGCCAATGACGTCGTCGGGCTCCGTCGCGCTGCTGTTGACCTGGTCGTACATTCGTCTCTCGGGGTTATCGGTATCGGACTGGTGCCTTAACCGTAGCGATGTCCCCCAACGGGCGGTCGGGTATGCCCCCCGGGCACAGAAATGGCTGGGCCGCCCGGGCGGAGGAACCCCTCGCCCGGGCGGCCTGGCTTTGAATGCTCGGCTAGTTGATGCCGACAACCTCCTGCGCGATCGCGGCGACACGCGTCTGGGCGGCCGACACGACCCGCTGGCGATTCTTGTTCGCCTCTTCGTAGGCGATGATGGCCCGCACGTCGCTCGGATTCGCAAGCTCCTTCACCTCGGCGACGGCCTCGCTGACGTTCAGCTCGTCGTAGTTGGCGATGGGCAGCTCGTCGGCGTCGAGGACCCCCACAGCGGCGCGTGCCGCATGCAGGGCGTCGGCCGTCTGCCGGGCACCTTCGCTGCGGGTGACCTTCTCGGCCGCCTCGAGCGCGGCGTTGCGCGACGCGGTGAGCGCGCGGGTTGCCACGTCACCGGCGTGCGCACCCCGGCTCACCAGCTCGTTGAACGTCGGCCGGGCCGAGCGCAGCGCGTCCGCGGCCCTGTCGACGCCCCGGACCGACCATTCGACCGGCAGGTTGACCAACTTCACCGCGGTTCCGGCCGCGGCCTGCAGCGGCGTGCGGCGCAGCGCGGCCGGGCCGCCGAGGGCGTCTTCGGCCAGCACGGTGGTCAGCCAGTCCACGGTCGCCGAATGCGCCGTGATCAGCCGCGTTGCCAGGCTCTCGACCTCGGGAAGCTCGGCCGCGACGGCCAGGGCCTTCAGGTAGCGGGACCGGTCCAGCAACTGATCTTCCAGCACGAGGTCGCCCAGGAGCGCCTCGTCGAACGGCTGGGCCTGCTCGGTCAGCGCCTTGACCGCGGCCGCGGCCCGGCCCAGGAACGGCCCGACGATGTCGGGGACACCGCCGAGCCCACGGATCGCCTTCTCGATCGCCTCGGACCGCTCGCGGGCGTTGGACGCGTTCTGCGTGAGCTCACGCTGAACGGCCTCGGTACGTGCCTGCGCGATGCGGGTTTCCGCGACCTGGATCTCGGTGTTGGTCAGCTGGTGAAGCGCACGCAACTGCGCCAGCACCGTCGTCTTGTCCGATGAAGTCATCGAAAAATTCGCCTCCTGCGTTGATTGTGTGGATCGGCACGAAAGCGCCTTTCTAGCGGCTACCCGTTCGACCCTCGGCAGATAACATCCAATCCGGCGTGTGACGCAGATCGCTTTCGCGCCCGGCCACGTATCGTCGTGGTCGGCCCGGCCGGCAAACGAAAGTTGTTGCCTACTCAGATCTTTGGAGAGACGGCGGCCGACCTGCTGGCGGGGCACACAGGGCCCGTTTAGCCCCCTACGCAGCGGGTATGCGTGGCGAAGGCGCACACAGCCCACAGTGCGCAACCGAATTCGCAGAAACACTGGAGGTATCGGCGATGGCCGACATGATTGTCCAGTCGCCCGAGGAAGTCGTCGCATTCCTGAAGGCGCAGCACAACCTCATCGAGGACCTGTTCGACGAGGTGCTGCACGCATCCGATCCCCAGGCACGGGAAAAGCCGTTCGCGACGCTGCGTCAACTGCTGGCCGTGCACGAGACAGCCGAGGAAATGGTCGTGCACCCGCGCGTGCGCCGGGAGTCCGACGCCGGCGACGCGATCGTCGACGCTCGACTCACGGAGGAACACCAGGCCAAGGAGTTGCTTTCGAGCATCGAAGACCTCGACGTCACCTCCCAGCAGTTCATCGACGAGTTGAAAAAACTTCGCGAGGCCGTGCTGGACCACGCGCAGCACGAGGAAAGCGAGGAGTTCCCCGTGCTGCAGAAGGAAGTTGACGAAACCGACCTCAAGCGGATGGGGGTGGCGGTGCGCGCGGCTCAGGCCATCGCGCCGACGCACCCGCACCCCGGCGTGGAGTCGGCGAAGATGAACTTCGCCCTCGGACCGTTCGCGTCGATGCTCGACCGCGCCCGCGACCTCATCGGCCAGGCCCTCGGCTCGTAATTCGCCGTAGGCTCGTTGAGGTGAGTGTCGCCCCGGATATGACGGTCGCCCTGCAGGACCGGTTCTTCCGCGCATTGCCGGAGATGGCCGTCCGGTGGCAGGCGGAGCCGCCGGCCGAGCCGCGGTTGCTCGCCCTCAACGAGCGGCTCGCGGAGGAACTAAGCCTGGACGCCGACTGGCTGCGAAGCCCGGACGGGTTGCGCTTCCTGGTGGGCGACCTGCTCCCCAGCGACGCCGTTCCAGTGGCCCAGGCCTACGCCGGGCATCAGTTCGGGGGCTTCGTCCCCCGCCTCGGTGATGGTCGCGCCCTGCTGCTCGGCGAGCTCGCCGACGGCGACGGACGCCTGCGCGACATCCACCTGAAGGGCTCCGGGCCGACACCGTTCGCGCGCGGCGGCGACGGCCTGGCGGCCGTGGGGCCCATGCTGCGCGAGTACATCGTCAGCGAGGCGATGCATGCGCTCGGGGTGCCGACCACGCGATCGTTGGCCGTCGTCGGCACCGGCCGTCCGGTCCTGCGCGAGGCCGAACTCCCCGGGGCGGTGCTGACCCGCGTGGCCAGCAGCCACCTGCGCGTGGGCAGCTTCCAGTTCGCCGCCTCCACCGGCGACATCGACCTGCTGCGGCGCCTCGCCGACCACGCGATCGCCCGCCACCATCCCAGCGCCGCGAGCGCCGACCGGCCCTATCTCGCGTTGTTCGAGGGGGTGGTCGCCGTTCAGGCGGCGCTCGTCGCGCGGTGGATGCTGATCGGGTTCGTCCACGGGGTGATGAACACCGACAACATGACGATCTCCGGCGAGACGATCGACTACGGGCCGTGCGCCTTCATGGAGGCCTATGATCCCGACACGGTCTTCAGCTCCATCGACTTTTGGGGCCGTTACGCCTACGCCAACCAGCCCGTCGTCGCCGGCTGGAACCTCGCCCGGTTCGCCGAGACGCTGCTTCCGCTGCTCTCCGAGGATCTCGAGCAGGCGGTCGCGCTCGCGGAGACGTCGTTCGGCGTCTTCCAGCGCGAGTACGACGCCGTGTGGTCATCCGGGATGCGCGCCAAACTCGGTGTGCCCGACGCCGAGGACGGCGCCTCGGCCGCCCTGGTCGACGAGTTGCTCGCCCTGCTCAAGGACAGCCACGTCGACTACACCTCGTTCTTCCGCCTGCTCGGTCGGGCGGCGCGCGGCGACGCAGAGCCCGCGCGGGGCGTGTTCGTCGACCTCGCCGGCTTCGACGCGTGGCTTTCGCGCTGGCAGGCGCTGGGCCCCGACGCCGATGTCATGGACCGCGTCAACCCGGTCTACATTCCGCGCAACCACCTGGTGGAGGAAGCTCTGACCGCGGCGACCGCGGGTGATCTGGGCCCACTCGAGCAACTCCTCGCCGCGGTGACGTCGCCCTATGGCGAACGGCCGGGCCTGGAGCGCTTCGCCAGCCCGGCCCCGGAGGACTTCGGCAAGTACCAAACGTTCTGCGGCACTTAGCCTTACGACAACTTGGCGGACTCGGCCTGCAGCTCGTCGAGGCGCCGCAGCGTCTCGTCGCGCGGCTCGGTGGGCAGTTCCACCAGCAGGTGCTGCAACCCGAGAGCGCGGTAGCCCTCGAGCTCTTCGGCCGTCGGCGCGCCGCCATGGAAGCTGATCACCGGAACGTCCGGACCGGCCACGCCGCGCAGCTGCTCCAACTGGGGCGCCAAGACGTCAGCCGACGGTGTCATCGACAGCCAGCCGGCATGCAGCCGGGCGATGCGTTTGAAGCCCGCGGGCCCGCCGCCGAAGTACAGCGGCGGATAGGGCTTCTGCGCCGGCTTGGGCCAACTGTAGAGGGGCCCGAAGTCGACGAATTTGCCGTGGAATTCCGCCTTTTCGTGCGTCCAGATCTCGATCATCGCGTCCAGCCGCTCGTCGACCACCCGTCCGCGAACCGACGGGTCGACCCCGTGGTTGGCGATTTCCTCGCGCAGCCAGCCCACACCCACTCCGAACCGGAAGCGGCCCCGCGACACCAGATCCAGCGACGCCACCTCTTTGGCCAAGTGAATCGGATCGCGCTGGGGAACCAGCGCGATCCCGGTGCCCAGGACCAGCCGCTCGGTGGCGGCAGCCGCCGCGGTCAACGCGACGAACGGATCCAGGGTGCGGTAGTACTTCGGCGGGATAGGACCGCCTGCCGGATAGGGCGTGACGTCGCCCGCCGGAATGTGGGTGTGCTCGGCGAGGAACAGCGACTCGAATCCACGCTGTTCCAGCGCCTGCCCCAGCTCCCCCGGGCCGATCCCCTCATCGGTTACGAATGTCAGTACGCCTAAACCCATGGCGTCCAGTCAACCGCATCTACCTTGTTCCGGCGACCACCTGGCCGCGATCCGGGCCTCACTGCGCCGGTTCCTCGCTCCCCCGCGTGGTCCGGCGCGTCGCGCCCCACAGCCCCACGCCGATGCCGACGACGGCGCCACCCAGGCCGATGATTCGTTGCGACGGTCTCAGCTCTTGGTGGACGCTCATGCCGCCGAGCAGGTCCGCCGCGTCGGCACCGCCCGACGCCAGGAACCAGCCGCGGGTGTTCTTGCCGCGCAACGCCGCCGCGGCGAGCAGCCCACCGATCAACGCGTCGCGATATCCCATGGACCGCAACAACAGTCGCGCCGTCGGCGTCGGTTCCTCCGGATCCCCCCAGAATCGGTTCGCGCTCAAGGGGTCGACGAGGAACCAGACGCCGGAGGTGAGTCGGATACTGCCCGCCAGAAGTGCCGCTCGGTCGATTGACATGCCCGGCAGCCTAGGAGCAAACCGCTCCTCCGCGCACGGGTTTACCCCAACGGCGGTCACGGAGCCGGGCAGGCGTGGGCGATTTGGATGGAGGCGGGCCACAATGCCGTGGTCAAGCCGAAGGCCACGGCGTCGGCTCCCGTAGGGAACACCGCCTCCACCCGCGCCTGAATCTGTCCAGCCTCGTCGGGGTGAAAAACGGTCCACGCGAACCCGATACACAGGTATGGGATCGCCATCCACAGGGCCAGTTCGATGAGCGCGCCGACCCGGACCTGGTATCGCATGGTGCGCCGAAGCAGATCCACGGTCACTCCAGCGCGGGATCGGGTAGGCCGCACAGCCAGCACAGGGTGGCGAGGCCGTCGGGTGTGCCGGGCCAGTGCCTGGCCAGCGCATCGGGTCCCGCGATGCGGCTGATCCAGCGCAGCACCAGGCCGACGATGACCACGTCGTCGGCGAATCCGATCACCGGAATGGCATCAGGTATCAGGTCGATCGGTGAGACGACGAACGCGATCAACGCGACCAACACGACGCGGATCCGCCGCGGCAGTTCTTGATCGGCTGCGAGGCGTTTCAGCAGCCGAAGTACGTCGGGCAACAGCCGCACCAGGTCTTGCAATCTGGCCTTGGGCCTCAGCAGCCAGAAGGTGACGGCGAGGATCAGCCAGATCACCACGAACGCGCTCAGGATGCCCAGCGCGATCATCCACCAGTCGGGCCACATCTAGTCCATCTTGGCGGGACAGGCTGCCGCGTGCCAGCCCGGCTGCGAACGCCTGGCCTTGCTACGCCGCACCGGGCGGCGGAAACGGAATCCAGGGGAACATTCCGGTGTTGGTCGGAGGCGGCGGTGCCACCGTGTCCGGTTCCCCAATGTGCTGGGGGCAGTAGGCGTTCACCGCGCTGGTCGTGAAGCTGGTCGCCTCCGCCACCGTGAACCCGGCGTTCTCCGAGGACACGCTTTGGATGACAGCGGCTTTGGAGTGACCCTGGTCCATCAGTGCGCAGGCCTTCTTGCCCACCCGAATGGCGACGGCGCCGTCCTTGTAGGGAACGCCGGCCTGATCGAGCGCCGCCAAGAAGCTCGCATCGGGATTGCCGGCCGGATCGGCCCGCGCGGGCGTGGCCGCGCCGATGACGGCGGCGAAGCTCGCCAGCGCCAGAAGCATCCGCACCGTCTCAGCCTTCTACAGATGTTCGGCGTTGTCCTGTCGACCCGTTGCCGACCCCGTTAAGCAAACATTTTCCCAGGGCCCGGGTGTGGTACACAAGGCTTATGCCCGCGCCGAACCGTCAACCTGGTTGAGGGCGCCGTGGGCGACGATCGACTGTTGATCCTTGGGCGAACGTGCTGGCGTCTGGAGCGTGCCGACCGGTTCGGTCACATCATCGACGCGGCCGATTATTTCCGGCATGTCAAGACGGCGATGTTGCGGGCCCGGCACCGGATCGTGCTGATCGGTTGGGATTTCGACGCCAGGATGACGTTCGAACGGGGGGTCAAGACCCTTCCCGGCCCGAATCAGCTGGGCGCCTTTCTCTATTGGATGCTCTGGAAGCGGGCCGAACTCGAGATCTACCTATTGAAGTCCAATCTGCGTCTGCTGCCGGCCTTCGACGGCATCTGGTTCGGGCTGACTCCGGTGGCGCTGGTGAACCAGATCAGCAGCAGGCGAATCCACTTCGCGATCGACGGGGCCCACCCCACCGGCTCCGTCCATCACCAGAAGATCGTGGCCGTCGACGACTCCGTGGCGTTCTGCGGCGGGATCGACCTCACCATCGATCGATGGGACACCCGCGCACACGACCATGACGGTCCTGTTCGTCGGACGTTGGGACGCAGCTATGGGCCGCGGCACGACGTCGCCGCGGCGGTCGATGGCGCGGCCGCACGGGCACTCGGCGAGCAAGCCCTTCAACGGTGGCGGACGGCGACCGAGCAGTCGTTGCAACCGGTTACCGCCAAGCACACCGCGTGGCCCAGCAAACTCAAGCCGGCGCTGCGCGGCGTTGACGTGGGAATCGCTCTGACCCTGCCGGAACTCGGCCGGCGCCCCGAGACCCGGCAGGTCGAGGCGCTCAACCTGGCGGCCATAGCGGCGGCACGGGATTCGATCTATCTGGAGAACCAATATCTGGCGTCCCGGCGCATCATCGACGCGCTGGCCGCGCGGCTGAAGGAAGACGACGGGCCGGAGATCGTCATCGTCATTGCCCGCCGGGGGAACAACCCCCTCGAGCGGGGGACGATGGATTCGGCACGTCACCGGCTCATCCAGGTGCTGTGGGCCGCGGACGAGCATCGGCGGCTTGGCATCTACTGGCCGGTGACCGATGGCGGGGCGCCGATCTATGTCCACTCGAAGGTGGTGGTGGTGGACGACCGGCTCCTGCGCATCGGGTCATCGAACCTCAACAACCGATCGATGGGTTTCGACAGCGAATGCGACCTGGCCGTCGAGGCGGAGCCGGCTAGCCCCGAAGGCGATCGCGTGCGCGCCCAAATCACAGCGCTGCGAAGCCAATTGGTGGCCGAACACCTGGGAGTCACCGTCGGTGAGTTCGACGGCGCGACGCACGAACGCGGGTCGGTCCTCGCGGCCATCGAGGCCCTTCGCGGAGACGGCAAGACGTTGCGGCCGTTCACGGAGGGCACCGTGGCCGACGAAGCGGGCCCGCTGGCGGAGAACGAGCTCATGGATCCCGACCACGTCCCGCGATCGTTGACCCGAAGCGTGCAGCGATTCATCACCGGGTTGAGGGGTTGAGTTGAGGCCTACCCGGCTTAATCTGGACCGGGACGAAGGGCGAGTGCCAATGAACATCGACGACTCCGTCACGACGCTGGAAGACCTCAGGGGCGATCTGGCGCAGCGGTACAGGCGGACACCGACCGGCGGGAGTTCGGTCGACAGCAAGGTCGTCGACGCCGACATGGCGGCTATCGACCGCGACGGCTACGTGATCTGGCACGATCTGCTGACTCCCGAGCAATGCGACGAGATCCGCGAGGTCACTCAACCCTGGCTCGGGCACACGGGCCGCAATTCCTTCGAGGGCCGGCGCACCCAGCGCATTTACAGCCTGCTCAGCAGAACCCGGATGTGCGACGGGATCGTCGATCATCCGCGGGTGCTCGCGGTGCTCGATCGGCTGCTGATGCCCAACTACCTGCTTTCGGCCTTGCAGGCCATCAACATTCAGCCGGGAGAGGCCGCGCAGCTGGCCCACCACGATGACGGGTTCTACCCGATTCCGCGGCCCCGCGAACCCCTGGCGGCGGCGACGATCTGGGCCATCGACGACTTCACCGCCGACAACGGCGCCACCGTCCTCTATCCCGGCAGCCATCGCTGGGGCAAGCGCCGGCCCGGGCCGGACGATCGGGCCCTGCCCGTCGTGATGCCCGCCGGCTCGTGCGTCTTCTTCGTGGGCACGCTCTGGCACGGCGGGGGCGCCAACAGCACCGACCGCGACCGTCTCGCCGTCACCGCCCAGTACTGCCAACCCTGGCTGCGGCCGATGGAAGCCTTCACGCTGTCGATATCGCGCGAGACCGCGCGGGCGGTCTCCGACGACATTCGCCGCATGCTGGGCTACAGCATTCATCCGCCGTTCGTGGGCGCGGTCGACGGGCTGCACCCGCTGCGGCTGTTGGACAGCGACTCATAACTCCCAGTTCCGTTTGCCGCTGACACCCGCCAGGGACGGCTCTTGGGCCGGGCGGCTCTCGACCTCGATCGCCTGGCTGCGGCTCAGCGCGACAGCGGAGGCCGCCATCGCCGAGACCGCGACCAACAGCGCCAGCGCCGTCGAGCCGCCGACCGTCAGGTGTTCACCCAGCACCGCCACACCGAGCAGGACCGCGACCACGGGCTCCCCCACCAACATGATCGGCACCGACGCCTGCAACGCACCGGCGTGGAACGCGGAGTTCTGCACCACCGTCACCGCCACGGCCAGGCCGACCAATATGTATGGGGCGGGGACCGTCAGCAGCCCATGCCAACCGCCGACGGCGAAACGGTGCGTGCAGATCTTCGTCAACACGGCGATCATGCCGAGCAGGACCGCCACGGCGACCGCAAGCAGCATCGCCCGCGCACGGCCGATCGCGCGGCCGGCCGCCATCACGCAGACGACCAGCAACGGCACCGTCACCAGCAGCGTCAACGTCCACGCCGGTACCGCCGGACGGCTGTCACCCTCCCGGGGCTGACCGACGAGCACGAAGGCCGCCAGCGCGCCGGTCAGCAGCGTCGCCCAACCCCACTGGACCGCGCTGATGCGCTGGTCGCACAGCCGGGCGCCCAACGGCAGCGCGAACAGCAGCGAGGAAACCAGCAGCGGCTGGACCAGCAGCAGCGACCCGTGGGCCAGCGCGACGGCCTGGAACACGTAGCCCGCAACGGCGGCGACCAGGCCCGCCCACCACAACGGTCGCCGGACCATGGTCGTCACCATCGTCCCGGACATGCCCTGATCAGCGGGAACCTCCTGGGCGGCGCGCTGTCGAACGACGATGCCGACGGCCGCCCAGAACGCAGACAGCAACGCCGAAAAGATTGCGACCGCATGCGATTGCACCCACCCCATGCCCGCACGGGTACCCGGGGCGTCGGCGCGGCTAACTGCGCCGGGAGCGAACTACCTCATACGTCGTAGTAGAGGGCGAATTCGTATGGGGTGGGCCGGAGGTTGAACGGCGCGATCTCGTAGGTGCGCTTGTAGTTGATCCACGTCGCGATGACGTCGGGGGTGAAGACCCCGCCCTCGGTCAGGTATTCGCTGTCTTCCTCCAGACGGTCGATCACCGCCGACAGCTGCGTGGGTGCCTGCGGGATTTCCGCGGCCTCCTCCGGCGGGAGCTCGTAGAGGTCCTTGTCGACCGGCGGAGGCGGCTCGATCTTGTTCTTGATGCCGTCCAGCCCGGCCATCAACTGGGCCGCGAAGGACAGGTAGGGGTTGCCCGACGAGTCGGGGCACCGGAATTCCAGCCGCTTGGTCTTCGGATTGTTGCCGGTGATCGGGATGCGCACGCACGCCGACCGATTGCGCTGGCTGTAGACCAGATTGATCGGCGCCTCGAAGCCGGGAACCAGGCGCTTGTAGGAATTCACGGTCGGGTTCGTGAAGGCCAGCAACGACGGGGCGTGGTACAGCAAGCCGCCGATGTAGTGGCGGGCCATGTCGGACAGGCCGGCGTATCCCGTCGCGTCATACATCAGCGGCACGCCGTCCTTCCACAGCGACTGGTGACAGTGCATCCCGGAACCGTTGTCGCCGAACAACGGCTTGGGCATGAAGGTGACGGTCTTCCCGGCCTGCCACGCGGTCTGCTTGACGATGTACTTGTACATCTGGTGGTCGTCGGCCGCATGCAGCAACGTGTTGAACTTGTAGTTGATCTCGGCCTGGCCGCCACTGCCGACTTCGTGGTGGCCCTTCTCCAGGGAGTAACCGGCGTTGGTCAGGTGGGTGAGGATCTCGTCGCGCAGATCGACATAGTGATCGGTCGGCGCGACCGGGAAATACCCGCCCTTGGGACGGACCTTGTAGCCGAGGTTCGGGCTGCCATCCGCCTCGGCGTCCTCTCCGGTGTTCCACCACCCGGACGCCGCATCGACCTTGTAGAACGATTCGTTGGTGCTCGAGTCGAAGCTGACCGAGTCGAAGATGTAGAACTCGGCCTCCGGCCCGAAGTAGGCGGTGTCCGCGATGCCGGAACTGATCAGATAGTTCTCGGCCTTGCGGGCGATGTTGCGCGGATCGCGCGAGTACACCTCGAGGGTGAACGGGTCGTGCACGAAGAAGTTCACGTTCAGCGTTTTGCGGGCGCGGAACGGGTCGATCGTTGCGGTCTCGGGGTCGGGCAGCAGGACCATGTCGGACTCGTGGATCGACTGAAACCCGCGGATCGAGGAACCGTCGAAGGCCAGGCCTTCCTCGAAGACGCCTTCATCGAAGGCGTAGATCGGAATCGTGAAGTGCTGCATGGTGCCCGGCAAGTCACAGAAGCGGACGTCGACGTACTCGATGTTCTCGTCCCTGGCGAGCTTGAAAATATCGTCGGGCGTCTTCTCGGACACGCAACGCTCCTTAGCTTGATCGTCGGCAGTGGCGTGCGAGCGCTTTATACGCCCTGACTATTTCGCCCGCGTCACCACCGCGAGTCGAACCTGTTGCGTCACAGAAAGACAGGCGATTGACCGCACGGCCGCCGGGTTCCGGTGGCACTTCCCAGCGCCTTGGCCGATAGTCATATGGACCATCCAGCCGCAGCAGAAGTAGGAGTAGTCATGCCACGCAACACAACCGGCGGTCATCCGGCGACCAGCCGTGGCGATCGACGCGCGTAAGAATCGAACGTAGCCCCGCGCAATGGGCGAGCTGTTTCAGTTTCACCGCGAGATCATCGTCAGCGGTGACGACGCGCTGTCGAAGACGATCGCCGAGGAATTGAGGGGCGCGGGCGCGCGAATCATCAAGATCAACACCGCCGCCGACCTCCTCGGGGCCGGCGTGCATCGGGCGCGTGCCGTCGTGTGCGCGGGCCCCAACGACGCCGTCAACCTCGAAATCGCCTTGCTGGCAAGGGAGTTCAGTCCAAACGTGCGGGTGGTGGCCCGGCTGGCCAACGACGTGCTGCGCGAAGCAGTGGTCGCCGTCAACGGACCCGGCGCGATCTTGGACGTCGCCGACCTCGCGGCGCCGTCGATCGTCGAGGCCGTCCTGTCCCGCAACGCGCACCAGTTCGACACGGCCGGTATCGAATTCGTCGTCTGGGGATCCGAGGCGCCCTACAACGCGACGCTCCGGGAGATCTACGCCGACCTGGCACCGGTCGCGGTGGTGCACGGCAAGAATTCACCCGCACCCGGCGAGGTGGTGCCATGCCCCGGACGAGATCTGCGGGTCTACGCCGGCGACTGGACGTCGATGATCGGCGTGAAGGACGAATTGGACGCCCGCGGAATCACGTTGCCTCCCCCGGCCGCGACGCGCGCTCGCCACTCCCCGGTGCGGCGGGTCATCGACGCGGTGCGCGCCATCCGGGACGAAGTGAACCTCATGCTCTTCCCCTCGCTGGCGTTCGCGCTGTGTCTCACCCTTGGCTCGACGGCGGTGGTGCACTTCGCCTATCACAACCCCCGAATGTCGTGGATCGACGCCCTCTACTTCGCCTCCGAGACGATCACGACGGTGGGCTATGGCGACTTCACCTTCGCCCAACAATCCACCGCCCTGCGGCTGTTCGCGGTCTTGTTGATGTTCGGCGGCGCGAGCGTCACCGCCATCCTCGTCGCGTTCCTTGCCGACCTCCTCCTGTCGCGCCGCTTCGTGCAATCGGCCGGACTGCGGCGCGCACGCCACATGCGCGACCACGTCGTCGTCGTCGGGCTGGGTTCCATCGGGTTCCGGGTCGTCAGCGATCTGGCCGCGGCCGGCTACGACGTGCTGGTCATCGAGCCGGACGAGGGCAACCGCTTCCTGCCGACCGTGGCCGACCTCGACGTGCCGGTGATCTTCGGGGATCCGACGATGCGCCAGACCCTGGAATCGGCGCGCGTCGATCGCGCCCGCGGGGTCGCGCTGGTGACACAGGACGACATGAACAACATCGAGACGGGAATCGTGCTGCTCGAAATGCTGGGTTCCGACACGAGGGTGCCCATCGTCATGCGAGTTCAGGGCCGCGCGCTGGGCACCGCCGTGCATCGGCGGTTCGGTTTCGAGAACGTGCGGTCGATAGTCGACCTCGCGGCGCCGTGGTTCATCGGCGCAGCGATGGGCTTGCAGGTGCTCGGCACGTTCTGGGTCGGCCAGCGCTCCTTCATGGTCGGCGGAATGCTGGTGGCGGCGGGCAGCGAACTCGACGGGCTGCGGATGATCGATCTGTCCACGCAGACGCGCGTCATCGCGATCACACGGCCGGAAGGTCCGGTCAGGTTGCGCCCGCGCCGCGACGCCCGCCTGAAAGCCGGTGACACCGTCTATCTCATCGGCCCCTACCGGGAACTGATCGCGACGCTGCGCAAGGGCCAGCCTCCGCCAATGACCACGATCAACGGCGAGCGCGCCGTGGCTTTGGCGGCCGCACGGTCGACGCGCCGGCCAGATGCGCGTGCGCCACGGTGGGCGCCCGACCCGGACGGTTAACGAACGGCCAAAAGCCGCGCCACTTCATCGCGTCCGGTTGTGATGCACAGCACATTTGTGCTTTCTTTGTATCCGAGGTCACAACGCGACGGGAGCTCCTATGGCCGCACCCCACAGATCGGGCAAGTACGTAGTCGTTGCACCGCGCGCGAACGGAGCCGTGCATTCACATCGGATACTGCTGGCCCTGGTCGTGGTGATGGCCCTCATCGCGGCGATCACCGGCGTCGTCGTCGCGGCGTCGACGGGGCACGCCACCGCCGCGCTCGTGATAGCCCTGGTGGCCGGCGGGTGGTTTTCCGCCGCCCTCTGCTAGCGACATGATCCGCCGGACCCTCACGAGATCGGCGCTGGTCGCCGCGTCGTTGGGCGCGCTGGCAGCGCTGACGCCGGCGGCCCACGCGGACCCCGATCCCATCTCGGTCGCGGCCTACCTGCACACGCTGAACGTCTTGCACGTTCCCTACGACGACCCGGGGCGAATGGTCGGCATCGGAGACTCCGTATGCCAGCAGGCGCGGGGCGGCACCGACTTCGACGCCATCTACCCCGCCGTGGCAAGCAACGGCTATGCCGCGGTGCAGGCGGGCCAGATCATGGGCGCGGCCGTCGGGACGTTTTGTCCCGACATGGAAGCACCGTTCGATCGCTGGACCAACAGCAACTCGTGACCGTCGGCGATTAAGGTGCGCTAGCGCCCGGGCAATACTTGATCCGGCCCAGATCGACCCACATGTTGGCGCGCTTGGCGGCCTGATCCGGATTCAGCCCGGTCACGCCCTGGTTGTTCGCCTGTTGCATCGCCCCGACTATCTGGGCGCGCGACCAGCCGTCAGCCATGGCTCTGCACATCGTCTGTTCGGTCTGCATCTCGTAGTAAGGCCAGTCCGGCGGGAATCCGATCGCGTCGGCGCGGGCGGTGGCAAGCGCGCCCGGCAGGAGCGCCGAAGCAACGACAACCGAGAGGCCAAGGAGCAGCGTTCGCGTGGCCGACAGGGGTGAATGCGACTGATGCACGGATACTTCTCCTCGATTCGGCGCCTTGATGACCCGCAGGGTCGATGAGTGATGACCTTCGCCCATCAATGTTAGGACCTGGGAGGCTGTTGGCGGCGGGAAGAGCCCCAGAGGAGTCAACATGCACCTTCGCTCGGATAGCCTTGGCCGGGGCCGGCGGCCGAGAGTTCCGGACGACGACGGGGTCGCACGGACGATCGGACACTTCGAATGATCATCCCAATTCTTGCGGGCCGCCCGCTGCACACCGATCACCTCGAGTGAGGTTCTGGCGATGAGATTTGTGTTGGCGACCTTGGGAACACGCGGAGATATCGAGCCTTGCGCCGCCGTCGGCCGGGAGCTTCAGCGGAGAGGCCATCGCGTGCTTATGGCGGTTCCGCCCAACTACATTGGGTTCATCGAGTCGGCAGGCCTCACCGCAGTCGCGCACGGCCGCGACCAAGTGCAGCAGAATGCGGAGATCGTCCGCAAATACGGGACGACGCCGCCACCAGTCCTCATGGCGTGGGAAATTCTCAGCGATATAAAGCAACTCTGGCCACAGTTGGGCACGGCGCTCACATCCCTGGCCGACGGCGCCGACCTGCTGTTGACGGACGCAGGCGAACAGGGGCTCGCCGCGAATGTCGCCGAACACTACGACATTCCACACGCGGCGGTGCACATCTACCCGATCCCGCCGGACCACGCGGGTTCGTCCATCACCAAAGAGGCTGAAGACGCCCTACGCCGGGCGCTGGGCCTCCCGGCGACGAGGCCCTCGACGCGGCGAGCGCTCGAGATCCAGGCCTACGACGAACTCTTCTTCCCGGGGTTGGCAGCCGAGTGGGCCGGATGCGGCGCCCGACGGCCGTTCGTCGGCGGGCTGACCCTCGAGTTGCCGACGGAAGTCGACGACGATGTCTCGTCGTGGATTGAGGCTGGGACGCCACCGATCTACTTCGGCTTCGGCAGCAGCGCACGAGTCGCGTCTCCCACTGACGTCATCGCGATGATCACCGACGCTTGCGCGCAACTCGGCGAGCGGGCGTTGATTTGCAGCGGCGTGAGTGACTTGACCGCGCAAACGGATTCCGCCGACGTCAAAGTGGTGAGCGCGGTGAACCACGCGGCGGTGTTTCCCGCTTGTCGGGCCGTCGTTCACCACGGGGGGCCCGGCACGACGTTCGCCGGCATCCGGGCCGGAGTCCCCACGCTGGCCCTCGCCGTATCGGTCGATCAGCCGATGTGGGCGAGTGCGGTCAGTCAACTCGGAGTCGGAATTGGCCGGCGCTTCCCCGACACCACCCTGGAGTCTCTCGTCGCGGATCTGCGGTCCATCCTCACCCCGCCCTACGTCACTCGGACCCGCGAGGTCGCCGCGCAGATGACCGCGCCCGCTCAAAGCGCCGCCATTGCCGCCCAAGCGCTGGAAGATGCGGCCGCTCGTGGCCCGTTGGCCGATCAACGAACGCCGCGGGACGCGGACTGATCCACGCGCGCCCGTCAGGAAGTGGCGGCCGAGGGTTCGATCTGGCTCTCCGAAACGCTGCGATACGACGGCAACCCGAAATCGGGGAAGGCACAGATGTCGGCACAATCTCGGACTCGCTCCGACCAGAAACCCTGATCAGCGGCCGACGTGCAGGCGTAGATCTTCATGTAGGTCGCCGCGAACGGGAACAAACAGCCGTTGCCAACCGCCTGCCAGACCGCCGCGGCGACGCCGGGAGTCTCGACACCTCGATAGTCGTCTATCGCGATCACGCCCCGGTTTGCCGTGTGGGTCACGGCGAGGGCGATGTCGTTCGCGACGCACCGGTAGCTGTGACAGCCGTCGATGTGGACGAAGCGCAGTGCCCGTTCTCCGAGGTCGAGCTCCGATGACTCGCAGACTTCGAGCGTCGGCCGGCGAACGTGAAACCGATCCCAATTGGCGAGGAACTGCTGCTGCTCCAGGCCCGAATACTGCTGGCGTGGGGTCAGCGACATGTCCGCGTGATCCATTACGGCCTCGAACAAGTCGCAGATCACCAGTTCTTCATCGTCGCGCAGACCGTAACCCATCAGGATGGCGGACTTGCCCTGGTATGCGCCGATCTCGAGCATGTCCCCCTTGATGTTTTCCGCCGTCTGCGACGCGAGCAGCTTGGTGAAGAGCTTGACATCGGCCTCGAAGAACCAGCCGTCGACGTTGTCGACTTCCTCGGCATAGAGGCTCCAGGCGGCATCGGTCATGTGCCCATCTTTCCCCAGGCGGCCTCGAGCGGCATGGCCGGATGTACTCCGGCCAACTTGCTGACCCGACGGTGTCGCGGCGACCGCCGCGTAGGTCAGAGTGCAATGGTCGCTTCAATCGATGCCCTTGGTCCTTAGTCCTTGCATCGCTTCGGCCCTGACAAATCAGGCGGTGCTGGATGATCCTGCCTGTGGGCACGCGGCCGATCAGAAACGAGCTGGAATGTGGCAACCCCCACCTAACGCGATCTTGGTAGGCGTCGACGGCTCGGCGGCGGCACTGGGTGCCGTGCGGTGGGCGGCTCTGACTGCCGCGTTGCGCAACGTGCCACTGGCCCTGGTCCATGTCGTCGACGATCCGATGCCGGGGTGGCTCCAGTCAGGCGCGCCGGTGGGGCACTGGCAGCAGCACCGGGCGCGCGAAGTGATCACGTCGGCAATGCGGGTCGCCGAGGAGAGCGCCGGTGAACTCGGTCCCATTCAAGTCCACGGCGAGGTGATCTATTCGACCGCCATCGCCACGCTCGTCGCCCTATCCAGAGAGGTGGAGATGGTCGTCGTCGGCTATCGGGGGTATCGCGGCGTGGTGGTTCGCAGCGTCCTTGGCTCGGTGAGTTCGGGATTGGTCTACAACGCGCACTGCCCGGTCGCGGTGATCCACGACGGGGAACCGCCGCTCAGCAATGTCGACCGGGCACCCGTGCTCGTGGGCATCGACGGATCATCGGCGTCGGAAGCCGCGACCGCGATCGCGTTCGAAGAAGCGTCGCGACGAGGCGTCGCCTTGATCGCTTTCCATGCCTGGGCCGATCCGCGAGTGTTCAACTCCAACAACGCTTTTCAAGATTCCAAGTGGGACGCCCAGCTGTCCGAGGAGGAGGAGGCGCTCGCCGAACGGCTAGCGGGTTGGCACGAACGCTATCCCAACGTGGCGATTCGTCGCAGAATCGAAATCGGTGACCCGGCCCACTGGCTGATCGAGGCTTCCGAACTGGCGCAACTGATCGTGGTCGGCAGCCACGGCCGTGGCGGATTCGCCGGCATGTTGCTCGGCTCGGTTGGGTCGGCGGTGGTCAACAGGGCGAAGATCCCTGTCATCGTTGCGCGTCAGCCCTGAGCTCGTCACCCACGCGGTTCGTAGGCCAGAAAACACTGCACCTGCCGCACCGCGTCGGGCCGGTTGACTCCCATATCCACTAATCTCTCGACGATTTGGGCCGGCGGCACGGCCCCATCCACATCCGTCTCGATCACGTGAACGCTGGGAAACCAGTTCTCCGGACGCACCCCGGGCGGCGGGGGTTGCACGCCGCCTCCGACGCAACGTGCGTAGCCCTCGATGCCATTGTCAGCGTGAGCAGACGCCACTACCAATACGACCGGCGCGACGAGCGATACGGCGATGGCCATGCCGACCGCCGCAGCCACACGGATGAAGCGCATGCTCGAATATAACCTCGCGCCGTTCAACCGAACACAGAAATCTTGCACGCACCGTGGCGCACACTCGGCGTAAGGTGACGGCGGGCTCGGAGGGTCGGAAGAAGCAGGCGGTGAACACTGCATCGGGGTTGACGCGCTTCGGGCGCCGGTTTGCCGCCGCGGCCGGAATGCTCGCGGCGGGTCTGGTGCTGGTGCAATGCACGGCCGCGGCGCCGCCGCGCGCGGCCGCACCGTCTCCGTCTGCGGCCGCCCTGTCATCGTCATCGGCGGCGGCCACGCCGCCGGCCAACCCGCCGCCGGCCGCCGCCGCTGCGACCGTGGAAACGGTCACCGCGGCCGAACTCGGTGCGACGTGGCGGCCGGGTTGCCCCGTCGAGCCGGAACAGCTGCGACGGGTCGACGTCGACTACGTCGGTTTCGACGGCCAGACGCACCGCGGCCAGCTGATCGTGCATCAGGACTTGGCGCCGGAGGTCGTCGTGATCTTCGAGCAGCTTTTCCGTCTGGGCTATCCCATCGAGAAGATCCGTACCGTCGACCACTACCAGGACGCCAATGACGAGTTGTCGATGGAGGACGACAACACGTCGGCGTTCAATTGCCGCCTCATCCCCGGAACCAACGAATGGTCGCCACACGCCTACGGCCGGGCGATCGATATCAATACGCTCGTCAATCCGTGCCTGTACGCCAGCGGGTATTTCGAACCGCAGAACGCGGCGGCTTACCTGGACCGCAGCCGCACCGACCCGGGACTCTTACACCCTGGCGATCCGGCGGTGCGCGCCTTCACAGATCATGGCTGGCGCTGGGGCGGCGAATGGGCGGCGCCCCTTGACTACCAACACTTCGAGCGGCCCTAGAGGCCCAGGGCCTGGGCCGCGGCGGTTGCCACCTCACCCCTGATGTCCGAGATCGGTGGGCTGCCGCGCGTATGAATCGAGTTGGTGAGCAGAACGACGTAGGTGTCCGAGGCCGGGTCGAGCCACACCGAGGTTCCGGTGAAGCCCGTGTGTCCGAAACTCCCGACGGGAAAAACCGCTCCGCGGGGCATGGACAGCGGCGTATCGATATCCCAGCCGAGACCGAGCAGATTCTGTCCCGCGATCGCCGGATAGCGGGCGGCAAGCAGCGGATGCGCGGTCTTCGACCTCTTCGCGGCTGCCGCCCGCGCGGCGTCGTCCGCCGCCTTGACCTGTTGGTCGGTGTGTCCCGGCTGCTGCGGGGTCGTCATCAACTCCAAAGTCTGTTGTTGGAGCGGGAATTCGCTCGGCCGGCCCGCAAGCCGATCGAGCAGCGCCTGCGCGTAGACGCCGACATCGTGCGCCGTGGAAAAGACGCCGGCGTGCCCGGCCACCCCGCCCATGCGGCGGGCGGTCGTGTCCTGCACGGTGCCGCGCAGCAGACGGTCGAGGTCGGGATTCTTGGCCGGATCGGCCCGGCCTTCTTCGTCCCGCGCCGTGGGTGCGATGCGCGGCAGGATGTCCGTGTCCCAGCTGCCCGCGGGACACGGCTGCCCCTCGCCTGCCGTCGACGCGGCGGCCCACCCGACCGCGGCTCCCCTGACCGCGTGTGGACCGCATGCCTTGTCCAACGGGAGATAGCGGGTGTCCCGCAGGCCAAGCGGCGCGAATACGTGTTCCTGGACGTAGACGTCTTCCGCCTCGCCCGTGACTTTCTCGACGAGCGCGCCAAGCAGGATGAAATTGATATCGGAGTAGCGGAAAGACCCGCCGGGGCTCGACTCGAGCGGCGTCGTGAGCGCACGATGAACGCCTTCGGTCTTGTCGGGTGTGGCCAGTCCCCATGGATCCTTGAGTTCGACGTCGCCCGTCTCACCCGACGTGTGCGTCAGCAACATTCGAACCGTCACGTTTGCGCGCCGTGGGTCGTTGGCCGGGTTGAACTCCGGCAGATAGCGCTGCACGGGATCGTCGAACTGAACCTTGCCTTGTTCGTAGAGTTGCATCACCGCGGTCGCCGTCGCGAGGCTCTTGGTCAACGACGCCAGATCGAAGATCGTGTCCTCGGTCATCGGCTCGGCCGGTGCGGGCGACCCATCCAACCCCGGCTCGCCCGCGAGCTTGCGCGATCCGAAAGCCTGATCGAACGCAACGGCGCCGCCGTGGCCGATCAGGACCACCGCGCCGGGCAGCCTGTTGGCCGCAATAGCGTCGTTGATCAGTTTGGAAAGGGGTGCGAACTCCGGTCCGGGCGGCTTTGCGGCCGGGGAACCGGGGGGCTGTGCGGCCGGGGAACCGGGCGGCTTCGCGGTCGGGGCGTGCGTGAGCTGCCAGGAATCGCCGGCCGCCGGGTGCGAGGCTTGACCACGCCCGCACGCCGCCACGACCACGAGCGCGACGCCCGCAACGGCGATGGCCGTCCGCCGACGTAGGCGCCAGCGGTCGAGCGAGCTGTTGCCAACCGTGCTGGCCCGTCCCATCGGCACGCCTCCCGACCTGCTTCTCCTCCTACGGCCAAAGCCTAGTGCGGTTTCTCGCCGAGCCATCCGGATTTGCCTGGATGGTTATTACGCGGTTTGTCGCCACGAATTCGCCTTGTAACCAACAACTCTCAGGCATTGACGCGCAGCGCGGCGCGCATTTCAGGCGGCGAAGTCGCCGACGACCGTCATCTTGTTGCCGTCCGAGGCGGTGGCGAAGCCGGCCGCGGTGTAAGCGCAGTTCAAAATGATCGCCCGGTGCGGCGGGCTTTGCATCCACAGGTCGAGCGCTTGGTTGATGTTCGCGGCGGACCCGGTACCCCAGAAGACGACCTCACCGCTGTAGGGGGTGCGGTAGCCCGCATCCGTGATGCGCGTCTGCGGTGAAGAGCCGTCCGAGCCGATGTGGCCGTTGACCCCGTTGGTAAGCATGTCGTTGGCGTGCCGCTGCGCCGCATCGGTCAGGCGTGGGTCCTGGCCGATCGGCCCGCAGGATTGGCGAAGCCGGTTCACGCCGCTGTACAACGCCCACCCTGATGCGTCTGCGCGGGCGGCGATGTCAACGGTCCCGGGAGCCGTTGCGACCAAGGCGCCGAGCGAGAACACTGCGACAACCTTGACTTTCCTCGTCATGTTGCCTCTTGCCACACCGTGTCTTTCGGGCCGCGGGAAGCAAGCGTTACCGTCTCGTGACCATGGGAGGTCCCCGCGATCGGTCCGTTTCGCGACGTCGACCCCCGTATCGTGGTGAGGCGTGTGTGAGCCCGCGTCAAGCCGGCCGGCCGTTGTCAGCCGCCGCCAGATGCTGGGACTGGCCGGCGGCCTCGGGGCGGCGGCCGTGGTCGGGCCGCGCTCGAAGACCACACCGACGGGTCCGACGTCGACGGCAGACGTCCGCCTGACCGCTGGGAGTTCGGCCCTGTTGCTGTGCCGGGACGCCTGGGGCGCCCGGCCGGCCCGCCCCGGGGGCAGGCGTCACACCATCACCCGGATGACCCTGCACCACGAGGCCGTGGCCCTCGGTGACAACCGCAACGCCCC
Source organism: Mycobacterium sp. E3305 (assembly GCF_001666785.1). Lineage (NCBI taxonomy): Bacteria > Bacillati > Actinomycetota > Actinomycetes > Mycobacteriales > Mycobacteriaceae > Mycobacterium > Mycobacterium sp. E3305. Next base: position 47,416 of record NZ_LZJA01000200.1, read on the forward strand.
CAACCACCTGCGCCAGGACCAGCGCTACCACCAGGATCAGCACGGATGGATCGACATCGCCTACCACGTCGGCGTCGACCGCAACGGCAACATCTACGAATTGCGGAGCACCGAGCTCGCGGGCGACACGGCGACGGATTACGACACGACGGGCCATTTCCTCGTCCTCTGCGAGGGCGACTTCGATCAAGAGGCGGTCCCCGAGGCGCAGCTCCTGGGAGCGGCTCGGGCATTCGCGTGGGCCGCCCAGACGTTTCGCGTCGCGACCACCACATTGGCGGGCCATCGGGACCTGGCGTCGACGTCGTGCCCGGGCGCCAACCTGTATGCGCACCTGACTTCGGGCGACCTGAAACACCGCATCGACGATCTGCTGGCCGCGGGCGGGGTGGACCTGCAGCGGTTCTGCGGACCCGACGCGGCGGCAAGAGTCGCGGCGATCGAAGCGGGGAACTGAGGTTCGTCGGCGCTTCAATTGCGCTGCGCGGGTTTGCTAGGGATGCTACGTTGCTGACCAATCGGTAGTTCGACCGGCCTTTGCGAGGCAACATGTTCGACTCTCGGATCGTGGCCGCGGCGCCCGCGGCCCTGGCGGCCGCCTGCATCGGTATGGCCAGCATATCGACCCTATCGGCGTGCAGTGGGGCGTCACCGTCGATACGCGCAACCGCTACCTCAGCTACCGTCGACGGCGGCCGGACGCAGGCCAGCCCGCCCAGCACCCGAGCGATTGCCAGCGGCGTGTACGGCGACCCGGACGCCGCCGCCGAGTTCTGGCAGCAGCAGTCGTATGAGGACAACTGCGGGCTGGCTTCGGTGGCGGACGTGGTTGGGGAGGTCACCGGGCACTCCCCGACCGAGCAACAGATCATCAAGCTGGCACAGCACACGCCCTCGTCGATCCGCGACGGCCCCATTTACGCCCCCACCGGCGACCCGGCTCACGACGGCCCGAACGGTGGCATCGACATGGCCGACACGGTGGTGCTGCTCGAGCACTACGGCATCAAGTCGCACATGACCTATGACAAGCACCCCGAAGAGGTGGGCCTGTCGTCGCTGGAGCAGTACCTGGGCGCGAACCGCAAGGTCATCGCGTGGGTCAACTCCGGAACCATCTTGAACTCCAACGACCAGCGCACGTCGGCCGATCATTTGCTGGTGGTCACCGGCATCGACACCGTCAAGGATGTCGTCCACCTCAACGACCCCTACGCCGATCACGCCAACACCAAGGTCAGCATCGGCACGTTCATGACGGCCTGGAAGATCGGACAGGAATCGATCGTCGTGACCGCGCCGCCCGGCTAGGGATTCGTCACTGTGTATCGCCCGGGCCCGCCGTTTTCATGGCGTTCGGCGCGGTGATGGGAGCCGTCGCGGTCGTGGTCGGGGTCGCGCGGCTCGTCGGGCTGGTGGAACTCGTGGGCCGCCCGGAGCTCGTCGTCGTGGGCGTTGTCGGAGTCGTAGGCGTTGTCGGAGTCGTCGGACTCGTGGGAGTCGTGGGCGTGGTACTCGCCAGGCCGGGACCTTCGCCGCACCAGTCCGCCACATCCTTCGGGTACTGCTCGATGGGCGGTGGGCAGCGCTGCCCCGGCGGGAAATTGGCGCCGGCGTTGAGCAGATCGCAAGGCACGTAGACCTGCTTGCCCGTCTGGGTGTTGGTCAGGCACTTCGTCGGCGGCGCACCGTGGGCCGCGACGGGAATGACGGCGGCCGCCGCCGCCACCGCGCCCAGTACCAAGGCAAGGCGGCGATAGGTCATGAAAAGCTCCTCGTTATAGCTGCGAGAGTTCATCACGATTAAAGCCGCTCACCCCTGGCGCAACGCAAATTACCGCCGTGAGCAGGACATTCTCTGTGGAGGTGTTCGAGAATCGAGCCAGTCTCACCGCAGATACGGGCGCCGGCCCCACGGCTCATTGCGTGCCGAAGGCGAAAACAGTCGTCGAATCGTAGGTCTGGCCGGGGTTGAGCGTGGTCGTCGGAAAGTTCGGGTGGTTCGGCGAATCAGGGAAGTGCTGGGTCTCCATCGTGAATCCCGCACCCTGCCGGTAGATATGCCCGCTGGTGCCGGTGAACGCACCGTCAAGGAAGTTGGAGGTGTAGAACTGCACCCCGGGCTCGGTCGTGGAGACGGTCAGCGTGCGCCCTGTCTGCGCATCCTCCGCCCTGGCCGCTTCCACCAGGCCTGCTTTGTCGCCCCGGTTGATCACCCAGTTGTGGTCGTAGCCGTGCGCCATCAGCAGCTGTGGGTCGTTCGCGGTGATACGCGCTCCGATCGCGGTCGGTGAGGTGAAATCGAACGGCGTGCCCTTCACCGGGACGATCTGGCCCGTCGGGATCTGTGTGGCGTCGGTCGGCGTGTAGTTGTCGGCATGGATGGTGACCTTCTGGTCGTACACGTCGCGCGTGTCCTCGCCCGCCAGGTTGAAGTAGCTGTGATTGGTCAGGTTGATCACGGTCGGCGCATCGGTGGTCGCGTGGTAGTCGATGCGTAGTTCGTTCTGCCGGTTCAGGGTGTAGGTGACGGTGACCGTCAGCGTCCCGGGGTACCCCATTTCGCCTGCGGGACTGACATATTGGAGTTCCAGGCCAACGCTGTCGCCGCCGTCGCGCCGGCTTGCCTGCCACACCTTGGTATCGAAGCCCGCGGTGCCACCGTGCAGGCTGTTGCCGTTGTTGTTGATCGGCAGGTGATACTCGTTGCCGTTCAACGAGAATGCCGCCTTGGCGATCCGGTTGCCGTAGCGGCCGACGAGCGCGCCGAAATAGGTCTTGGCGGATCCGGTGTTGTTCAGGTAACCGTCCAGGGTCGGAAAACCCAACACCACATTGCCGATGAGTCCGGTGCGATCGGGGACCTCGATCGACTGAATGATGCCGCCGTAGGTCAGGATTCGCACGCGCATGCCGTGTCCGCTGGTGAGCGTATAGCGGCGCACGGGCGCCTCACCCACCTGACCGAACGGCTCGCTGGTTATCGACGGCGGCCCTGCGGGTGCGTTGCCGCGGTCCGTGGCGGTGTTTGTCGTCGTATTGACACAGGCGGCCAAGCCCGCGACAGCGAGGACGGAGATCAGCTGAAACGGTCGCTTACCGCGCATGGGCGCCCCTCGCCTTCGTCCATTCGGAGTAACCGGGCGAAGCGTTCTGTCCAGTCAAACGAAAGGACCGCCAAGCGGCGATCCATTTGGTGGAGCTGCCGGGAATCGAACCCGGGTCCTACGGCATTCCCTCAAGACTTCTCCGTGCGCAGTTCGCTATGCCTCTACTCGGATCTCCTGGTCACGCGAACAAGCCAGGATGACGATCCCAGTCGCTGTTGGTGTCCCGATGAGCCCCGCGACCGAACTCATCGGTTGATCCCTCTAGCTGACGCCAGGCTCCGGGTCGAGGGCTTTCCCGGTCTGACGGACTAGCTGTCGCTTAGGCAGCGAGAGCGTAGTCGCGCTGATGTGAATCGGCGCTTAATTGGTTGCAACGACGCTTACGGTGGTCTCTTGCCTGCACCGGCACGCTTCCCTTGATTCGATGCGCGAAGTCGAAACCGTTCAGCCCCTCGCATCCCCGCCGATTTTCGGCAGGACAATCAATAGTACGCCGTGATCAACGCGCGGCAACGAACGTATCTTCCCGGTCCGCGCTGCGATCAGATCACGAAATTCAGGTGCTCGACGACCTGGGCGGCCACGTCCTCGTCACCGCCGAGGTCGACGGATTGCGCCCGGGCGCGGCACATGGGCCGGCCGCCGGCCAGCCGGGTGAACTGCAGGCCGTCCAGCCGGATCGCCACCGTCGGCTCCTGGCCGCCGAAGTCATCGACCAACCGGGCCCGCCCATCGACGCTGACGCGGATGTTGCGGGACAGCGGCCCGGTCAGCTCGAACAGGACCCGCGAGCCCTCGGGCGCCTTGGCCCGCTTGCCCACCACGTAGCCCATGGTGGCGGCGATCTCGTCCAGGGACAGTTCAGCCGCGGGACTGGCGAGCTGCTCATCGGACGACGGCCAGCGCAGCGCCTCGCGGATGTCCTGCTCGTGCATCCAGCAGTCGAACACCCGGACGCGCATGAATCGCCCGTAGCTCTCCGGGCCCACCGGCGTCACCGTCACGGCGTCCCAGTCCTCGGCGGACATGTCCGTCAGCGCCGCGCGCCGGTCGTCGGTGATGTCCTTGAACCGTTTGAGCACGTCGCCGCCGGGCTCCGCGCTCAGGTAGCGCACCCAGCACTCGTTCATCGCGCCGATGTCGTTGCGAACATGCTCGAGCGTCGAGACGTCGATGTCGGGTTGCGGCGCGGGGACGCCGGCGAGGAACGACTCGGTGCCGATCATGTGCGCCACCAACGCCTTGACGTCCCAACCGGGCAGCGGGCTGGCCGCCTCCCACTCCGCCTCCGGCAACCCGTCCAGCAGGGCGGTGATGTCGTCCCACACCGCGAACAGACCCGCGAGCACTTCGGACTTGTCGAGCTTGGTGACAGGGCGATCGGCCATGGTCGGATAGTAGGCCGATCATTTCCCGATCAAGAGCCCGATCCGAATAATGACCAGGGCGCCCACGGCCAGCAGTCCGCCGACGGCGATCATCGCCGGGGGTCCGGGGTAGACGGTGACCCACGCCCCCGCCGCGATGGCGACCAGCGCGTGGATGGCGCGGGCGGCGGAGAATCGCTGCTTGCGCAACACGGACAGCAGCACGCCGCGCGGAATCGCACGCACTAGCCACCACAGCACGGCGATCATGGCCGCGGTGAGCAACCCCACGGCCACTCGCGCCACCGCGGTCGGACGCCCGTCGTTGTAAGCCCCCGCGGTGATGGCGAGCAACACGCTCAGCACACCGGCCCCGACGGTGACGCCAGCGAGCACCTTTCGCAGCACCACCCCGATGTTTCGGCGAGCCAGGTCCGCCAGTTCCGGGTCGCTTCCCGCGGCCCCGAGAAACCCACGCAGGGCGCGACCAAACTTGTTCCCATCCAATCGGTGAATGGCCAGATCGTTGAGCGCCTCGGCGTTGCCGGGATCCAACTGCAACGCTTGCCGATAGGAGGCGACGGATTCGGAACGCCGCCCGAGCCGATGCAGGATCGCGCCCCGCAAGTTCAGCGCATCGACATCGTTGGGTTCGAGCTGCAGCGCCCTATCGATGACGTACAGGGCCGTCGCCATTTGTCGCGACCTCAGCAGCAGAGCCGCGTACAGGCGGTATTGGGCTGCCTGGTTCGGATGGGCGACCACCCCCCGCCACGCCATCCACATTGCGTCATAGTTGCGGCCGAGACCCTCGAGCGCCAACGCGTAGACCCGCATCGCGAATTCGTGTTGCGGCGCGACCGACAACGCTGCATATGCGCTGTTGGCTGCGGGCCCATGGTTTTTGAGTGCGTGATCGGCCGCGGCGTGCAGGGCCAGCAGGTCAGGGTCGTTGGGATTTTGCGACAACGCAGCGCGGGTGACATCTCGTGTCCGCTGGTAATTCCTGGTCGCGTAATACGCGCGGGCGACCTGCAGGGCGCTGTCGGCTCGAACGCCGGGGTCCGACGTCACCGGTGGTCACCGAAACTTCCTGCGGCGCAGGTACTTCGCCAACTCGTCGTACGTGCCGTCACCGTTGGCGAATTCGACGACATTGCGCGCCGTCTCGAACCAGGGGCCGGTGCTGGGCCGGATCTGAGCGAGCGCGTTGTCGATATCGGCCATCAGCACCGGCCGCACCTGGCCGCTGCGCATCGAATCCGCCATCGCAAGCTGCGTCGCGATCTCGCACACGTAGGCCAAGTCGGCGCCGGAGAAGCTTTCGGTGCGGTTGGCGATCGTCTTGAGGTCGATACCGGAGACCGGCCGGTCCTGCAGGTGCGATCGCACGATGCCCGCTCGGGCGCCGACGTCGGGCAGGCCGACGAAAATCATCCGGTCGAATCGGCCCGGCCGCCTCAGCGCCGGGTCGACATCCCAGGGCGCGTTGGTGGCGCCCAGCACGTACACACCGTCGTTGATCGACCCCGCCGAATCCATCTCCTCCAGCAGCGTGTTCACCACCGGCCGCATCCCCGAGCTGCCGCTCAGGGCCGAGCGCCGATGACCCAACGCGTCCACCTCGTCGAAGAACAGCACGCAGGGCGCGTTGCGCCGGGCGGTGTCGAAGACGGCGCGGATGCTGCGCTCGCTGTTACCGAACCACTGGTGCAGAACGTCGGCGATGCCAACTTGATAGAAGTTCGCACCCAGCTCGCCCGAAATGGCTTTGGCAATGAACGTCTTGCCGCAGCCCGGTGGGCCGTACAGCAGCAGCCCGCCGCGCGCGGTCACCTTGTACGCCTTCATCAGCTCGGGATTCTTGATCGGGCCGAGCAGCGAAAGGTCCAGCTGCCGTTTGACGTCCTCCATGCCGGCGACGTCGTCGAGCCGGACGCGGACGCGCTGCACGACGTCGAAGTCGTCCTCGTTGACGGCGTCCGGGGGGCGCTCGACGAACGCGGGCTCGATGATGTCGGCGACCTCGCGTTCGGCGCTCGACCAGTCGAACCCCTCCTGGCCGGCGGGTGGCTCTCCCGGCGACGGCGGACCCTCGGACGATGCCCCCAGCGCCGCGGTGCACCGCTGCAGCAGGCTCAGTGCCTGGGCGTTGCCCGGTTGCTGGGTCAGCGCCGTACTGCAGTGACTCAGCGCCTCGGCGTACCGCCCCTTGTCCGCGAGCAAATTGGCGAGATGCAGCCTCAGCTCGATCACGTCGGGGCTGCGTTCCACCGCGCCCGACAACTCCCGGATGACCGGGTCCTCGGTATCGGATGCCCCCACCGTCATCTCCCCGCGTATGAGTGCTGGCAGCCCGATACTAAGGGGGCAGCGCCGTCAGCTGGCGGCGATCATGGCCACGGAGCCCATGGCCATCACCATGCCGAACCCCTGCCACCGCGTGAGCCGCTCGCGCAGCACGACCATCGCCAGCACGACCGTGGCCGCCGGGTAGAGGGAGATCAGGATGCTGGCCAGCGAGAGCAACCAGGTGTGCAACGCCAGCAGCATGGTCACGTTGGCGCAGATGTCCAGCACGGCCACGGCCAACGCCAGCTTCAACGGCTTCCCGCGCGGCGCCCGCAGGTTGTCACTGGCCGCGGCCATCACGAAGATCACCACGGTGGCCGCGAGCCGGGCGAAGACCAGCGGCCACAGTTTGCACGCGTGGGGCGCCTGGTGCAGAAAGACCAGGTTCAGTCCCATCGCCGAACCGGCCAGCAGCGTGAGCCACGCCACCTTCGGGGTGAATCGATACGGGGTGACGCCCTGTGCGGTCGCTTCCCGGCTCACCAGCATGACCGCGACCAACGCCAGCACGAAGCCCACCGAAGCGCCTGGCCCCGGCCGCTCCCCCAGCGCCACTCCGACCGCGACCGGGACGGCCGCGTTCAGCACCGCCGCCAGCGGCGAGACGACAGAGATCGGCCCGGCGCCCAGCGCGGCAAAGAAGGCCCACATGCCGACCGCCATTCCGACGCCGTAGAGGCAACCCCAGAAAACGGCGCCCCACGAGATCGGCCCGCCCACCGCCAGGGCCAGCGCGCCCAGCAAGAACGTCTCGATCGGATAGACCACCAGCATCACGCGCAGCGCGGCGACCCGGCGAGCGGCTACACCGCCCACGAAATCGCTGACGCCGTAAGTAACGGCCGACAGCTGCGCGTAAGCGGCCCCGATCAGCTCATGCCCTTGGCTCGGCGACCCAATTCACGGACCACTTCGCGCTGGGCATCGCGGCGGGCCATGTCCTGACGTTTGTCGTGCGCTCGCTTGCCGCGCGCTAACGCGAGCTCGACCTTGACCTTTCCTTCGGAGAAATACAGAGACATCGGCACGAGGGCGAGGTTACCATCTCGTATCTTTCCGACCAGACGGTCGATTTGTTGCCTATGTAACAACAACTTTCGGTTTCGACGTGGCTCATGGTTGGTCCAGCTACCGTGCTGATACTCGGGAATGTACAAGTTGCGCAACCACACTTCGCCGTCGTCGACGGTTGCGAACGCGTCGGCCAGGGACGCGTGTCCCTCGCGCAGACTCTTCACCTCGGTGCCCTGTAAAGACACTCCGGCCTCGAACTCCTCGAGGATCGAATAGTTGTGCCGCGCTTTGCGATTGGTGGCGATGATCTGTTTGCTGCCACGCTTGCCGCCCGCCGCCCTGGCCCGGCCGGGATCTTTCGCCACAGCTACCGCCGGATGTAGAGGCGCAACGTCGCGTAGGAGGTCAGCCCGGCGATCGACACGCCGAGCAGGAACAGCCACGGCGAGATGTAGAGGATGTCGGCGTAGTCGACCTTGGCGATCAAATGCGCTTGGTAGAACTGGCTCAGCGCGTTGTCCAGGAACCACGCTCGCACCAGAACCAGGCCGACGATCGCGATGGCGACACCGATGGCCGCGGCCAGCATCGCCTCCACCAGGAACGGCAGCTGGGTGTACCAGCGGCTGGCCCCGACCAACCGCATGATCTGGATCTCCGTGCGCCGCGTGTGCGCGGCGACCTGGACCATGTTGGCAATCAGCAGGATCGCCCCGATGGCCTGCACCAGGGCGACGGCGAACGCGGCGTCGCGCAAACCGTCCAGGACGGCGAATAGCCTATCTATCAAATCTTTTTCGTTGAGGATGCTGCGCACGCCCGGCTGGCCCTGCATCGCGGCGTCGAACTCCGCGTGCTGTTCGGGGTTGTTCAGCTTGACGATGAACGACGCGGGAAACGACTCCTTGCCCGCCACGTCCTTGAACTCCGGGAACTTCTTGATCGCGTCGTTGTAGGCGTCCTGCCGGTTGACGAAACGCACCGATTTGACGTCTTGGCGCGCATCGATCTTGTCCCGCAGCGCTTTACACGGGCCGGACCCGCATGTCGCGTCGTTGGCGGAGATGTCGTCGGTGAGGAACACCTGCGTCTCCACGCGGTCGAGATAGATCTCCCGCGAGTTGTCGGCCAACCGCACCACCAGCAGACCGCCACCGAACAGGCCGATCGAGATGGCCGTGGTGAGGATCATCGCCGCCGTCATCGTGACGTTGCGACGGAGCCCGGTCAGGACCTCGTTGAACAGGAAGCCAAAGCGCACTTAGCGGTCCATCCCATAGATGCCGCGCTGCTCGTCGCGAACCAGCCGCCCCAGAGACAACTCCACGACGCGCTGACGCATCGAGTCGACGATGTGGTGGTCGTGCGTCGCCATCAACACCGTCGTCCCCGTGCGGTTGATCCGCTCCAACAAATCCATGATGTCCTTACTGGTGTCTGGGTCGAGATTGCCAGTCGGCTCGTCGGCCAGCAGAACCAGGGGCCGGTTGACGTACGCGCGCGCGATCGCCACGCGTTGCTGCTCGCCGCCGGACAACTCGTGGGGCAGCCGGTTCGCTTTGCCGGACAGGCCGACCGTTTCGAGCACCTCGGGCACCACCCGGTTGATGGCGTCGGCCCGCCGGCCGATCACCTCCAGCGCGAAGGCGACGTTCTCGTAGACGGTCTTCTGCTGCAGCAGGCGGAAGTCCTGGAACACGGTTCCGATCACCTGGCGCAGCTTCGGAATGTGACGACCGCGCAGCTTGTTGACGTGGAACTTCGACACCCGGATGTCGCCGGAGGTGGGGTTCTCCTCGCCGAGCAGCAGCCGCATGAACGTCGACTTACCGGAACCCGACGGGCCGATCAGGAAGACGAACTCACCCTTGTCGATTTTGACGTTCACGTCCTCTAACGCCGGACGGGCCGACGCTTTGTACTTCTTGCTGACATGGTCAAGGGTGATCATCACGGCACGCCAGTGTAGCCGTGAATTTCGCTGGCAAGCCAAGTCAACTGGCCGGCGGTGGCGAACTGGGCGCCGGGCCGGGCCCCGGCTGCGGTAGCTGAGGCGGCGATGCGGGGCTGCTGGTGCTGGGCGGGCAGAAGGGCGGCGGCAGCAGGCACGGCAGCTGCGGCAGCGCCGGTGGCGGCGTGGTGGTGGTCGTCGTCACGGGCGGCGGTGGCGGCGGCGGCGTGCTCGTCGGGGTCGGCGTGTAGGTGACGGTCGGCGGCGGCTGCTGCACGCGACTGCGCGGCACCCAGGTGTAGTTCGGGTCGGGGACGAAACCGGGCGGCACCACCTGCTGCGCGGGTGGCTTGGGCGCCGGTTCCGGGCGGTAGGTGTCGTAGACCCACCACGCGGCGAAGAAGGCGATGATCAGCACGAGGGTCGAGGTGCGGAGCCGCCCGCCGAACATGTATTTCGGCCAGCGATGATCCGCGTCCGAGTCTTCGCTGCGCTTCTCGAAGATGCTCAGGGTGAATTTCAACGCTTCTGCACCGCACCTTGGACGTCGTCGTCGATTCGCTCCTCGGCCGCCTGGGCCACCGGGACGGACGGGTCTTCCACCAGCCCGACCTTCGCGTCCGCCGCGGTCATGATGCCGACGCGGGCCAGCGCCCGTATGACCAGGACACGCAGCTGTCGGCCGGCCTCGAACTGCTTGCCGGGCAGCGTGCGGGCCACCAGACGCAGGGTGACGGTGTCGACTTCGATGCTCTCCACACCCATGACGGTGGGCGCGTCCAACAGCAACTCGCCCAGTAGCGGGTTTTCCATCGCGCGGTCGCATTCCTGGTGCAAGACCTCGTTGACCCGGTTCAGGTCGGCGCTGGTGGACACCGGGATGTCCACCACCGCGCGCGCCCAGTCCTTGGACAGGTTGACCACCTTGACGATCTGTCCGTTGGGGATGGTCAACACCTCGCCGTCCGCTGAGCGCAGGCGGGTCACCCGAAGCGTCACGTTCTCGACGGTGCCGCTGGCCTCCGTCGAGGAGACGACGGTGAGGGTGACCAGGTCCCCGAAGCCGTACTGGCGCTCCGCCAAGATGAAGAAGCCGGACAACAGGTCCCTGACCAGCTGCTGCGCCCCGAAACCCAGGGCGGCGCCGACCACGGTGGCCGGCGCGACCAGTCCCCCCACGGAGAACTGCAGCACGTCGGCGATCTGCATGATCACCCAGATGCTGATCAGGACCACCGACACCCAGGAGATCACCGAGGCCATCGCCTGGCGGTGCTTGGTCGCCTCCGAGCGCACCAGCGCGTCGCTTTCGGCGAAACCCAGGTTGAGCTGACGGGTGATCTGCTGCGCCACCCAGTTGACGAACCGGGCCGCCAGCACCGCCACGATCAGCACCATCACGATCCTCAGACCGCGGGTGATGATCCACTGCCCGATGTCGCCGCGCCAAAATTCGTGCCAGCCCAGCGCCCTTGTCAGGGCGGTCGAGGCAAGAAGAGTTGTGTTAGTCGTCATCTTTTCGGTTGCGCCACCGGATTCCCGCTTCCAGGAACCCGTCGATGTCTCCGTCCAGGACGGCCGCCGGATTGCCGACCTCGTACTCGGTCCGCAGATCCTTGACCATCTGATAGGGATGCAGAACGTAGGAGCGCATCTGATTGCCCCACGAACTGCCGCCTTCACCTTTCAACGCGTCGAGTTCTGCGCGTTCTTCGGAACGCTTGCGCTCCAACAACTTTGCCTGAAGCACTCGCATCGCCGAGACCTTGTTCTGCAATTGCGATTTTTCGTTCTGGCAAGTCACGACGATACCCGTTGGGATGTGGGTTAAACGAACGGCCGAGTCGGTGGTGTTCACGGATTGGCCGCCGGGCCCGCTGGAGCGGTAAACATCAACGCGCACATCGCCTTCCGGGATGTCGATGTGATCGGTGGTGTCCACCACGGGAAGCACCTCGACCTCCGCGAACGACGTCTGGCGTCGATTCTGGTTGTCAAAGGGGCTGATCCTGACCAATCGATGGGTACCCTGCTCGACCGACAACGTGCCGTAGGCGAACGGGGCGTGCACGGCGAACGTCGCGCTCTTGATGCCCGCCTCCTCGGCGTAGGACGTGTCGAACACCTCGACGGGGTACTTGTGCTGCTCGGCCCACCGGATGTACATCCGCATCAGCATCTCGGCCCAGTCGGCCGCGTCCACCCCGCCGGCGCCCGACCGGATGGTGACCAGCGCCTCCCGCTCGTCGTACTCCCCCGAGAGCAGCGTGCGCACCTCGGTGGCTTCTATATCGGCCCTCAGCGCCTTCAGCTCGGCGTCCGCCTCGGCGAGCGCTTCTGTTTTGCTGGCGGCGCCCTCCGCTTCTTCGGCCGCCAGCTCGTAGAGCACCGGCAGATCATCGAGCCGTTGCCTCAGCTCTTCGATGCGACGCAGTTCCCCCTGGGCGTGGGACAACTGGCTGGTCACCCGCTGCGCGTTGGCCTGGTCATCCCACAATTGGGGATCGGACGCCTCGTGTTCGAGCTTCTCGATCCGGCTGCGCAGACCGTCCACATCGAGCACCCGCTCCACCGTGGTCAGGGTGGAGTCAAGGGCGGCGATGTCGGCTTGACGGTCGGGTTCCACAGCGGACAACGTTACCGGGACGCTCCGAGCGCCCCGGCTCCCGGCGAGTGCCCGGGCCACGACCAGCGGTCATGCGTTTAGCATCGAGTCACGGTCATGTGCACCCCGCGCCGCGCGCCGCCAGCCCCCGCGCGCTAACCGGGCACGAATAGAAGGTCGAGTATGCGTCCATACCACGTTGCCATCGTCGGCTCCGGACCGTCCGGGTTCTTCGCCGCGTCCTCCCTGCTCAAAGCGGCGGACGCGGCCGAAGACATCGAGGTGGCCGTCGACATGCTGGAGATGCTGCCGACCCCGTGGGGGCTGGTGCGCTCGGGCGTCGCGCCCGACCACCCGAAGATCAAGTCGATCAGCAGGCAGTTCGAAAAGACCGCCGAAGATCCCCGCTTCAGATTTTTCGGCAATGTGGTGGTCGGCGAGCACGTGCAGCCCGACGAACTGTCCGAACGCTACGACGCGGTGATCTACGCCATCGGCGCGCAATCCGACCGGTCGTTGAAGATTCCGGGCGAGGACCTGCCCGGCAGCATGGCCGCGGTGGAATTCGTCGGCTGGTACAACGCGCACCCACACTTCCAAGAACCCGGCCCCGACCTGTCGGGCGCCCGGGCCGTGGTCGTCGGCAACGGCAACGTCGCCCTCGACGTCGCCCGCATCCTGGTGACCGATCCCGACGTGCTCGCACGCACCGACATCGCCGACCACGCCCTGGAGTCGCTGCGGCCGTGTGGCGTGGAGGAAGTGGTGATCATCGGGCGGCGCGGGCCGCTGCAGACCGCGTTCACCACGCTGGAGTTGCGCGAGCTGGCCGATCTGGAAGGCGTCGACGTGATCGTCGATCCGGCGCAGCTCGAGGGCATCACCGCCGACGACGAGGCCGCCGCGGACAAGACGACGAAGCTGAACATCAAGGCGTTGCGCGACTACGCCACGCGGGCGCCACGGCCCGGCCATCGCCGGATCGTGTTCCGGTTCATGACTTCGCCGATCGAGATCAAGGGCGACGGCAAGGTGGAGAGCATCGTGCTCGGGCGCAACGAATTGGTCAACGACGACAGCGGCCGGGTATCCGCCAAGGACACCGGCGAGCGCGAGGAGCTGCCGGTTCAACTGGTGGTGCGGTCGGTCGGGTACCGAGGTATGCCCACCCCCGGTCTGCCGTTCGACGAGAAGACCGCGACCATCCCCAACGCCGCGGGCCGGGTGGAGGGCAGCCGCAACGAATACGTCGCCGGATGGATCAAGCGCGGGCCGACCGGTGTCATCGGCACCAATAAGAAGGACTCCCAGGACACGGTCGACACGCTGATCGCCGATCTGGACCGCGCGAAGGAATCCGGTCTGCCGGACTTCCCCGACGACCACGCCGACCAGCTGGCCGACTGGCTGGCCTCACGCCAGCCCAAACTGGTCACCTCCGCGCACTGGGAGGTCATCGACCGTCATGAGCGCGCCGCCGGGGAGCCGCACGGGCGCCCGCGCGTCAAGCTGCCCAACCTGGCCGAGTTGCTGCGGATCAGCCACGGCTGATCACCCCCGTCAGCCAGCGTGCACGCAGGCCACCCGGACCGGGAACGCCTATCTCCCAAAGACATTGGCACCATCAGCGTGGGCAGCTTGACGTCGTTGACAGCTAACACGTCAGATATCAAGCGGTTCAACGGTTCCTATCCGCCAGGCGTCTGATGAGCGCAGAGAACTCGAACCGGATCCAACATGCCCGGCGCACCCGGAATTCCAGGGGGCAGAGTCTCGCGGGCCGCGCTGGTCGTACCGCGTTATGGCGTCCGCATCTCGGTGATGGCCCGCCCGCCGGCGGCCGGCTGACGGATCGCTAGACCGGGGGCGGCTCGGACGGCGCGAACTTCCAGTTGTCCGGATTCTTCGGCGAATACACCACCGGAAACAACTGGCCCATGGTCGGCCACTGCTCGACGTCGACGGCCATGCGCTGATACACCGCGTGCTCGCTGACCGTCGGCCCGTTGATGACCCCGGCGATGGTGACGAATTGCTCGCCGGTCGCGTCCGGCCGCGGGCTAACCCCGGTCACCAGCAGCGTGCCGTTCAAGAGGTCTCCACGTGGGCCGCGGGGGAGGAACCGCTGAGCAAGTGCGACCGCCAAGACGCCCAGCAGCAGGATCAGGACTCCGAATTCCCACACCCCGCCATCGTAGGGCCGTGATAGGACTGCGTCATGAGCCGGGACGATCTGACGCTGGCGCTCGCGCTGGCCGACCGCGCGGACGCGCTGACCTCCGCCCGCTTCGGCGCGCTGGACCTGCGTGTCGACACCAAGCCCGACCTGACCCCGGTTACCGACGCCGACCGCTCGGTGGAAACCGAACTCCGCGAGACGCTGGGGAGCGAACGGCCACAGGACAGCATTCTCGGCGAGGAGTTCGGTGGCACCGCCGTTTTCACCGGGCGGCAGTGGATCATCGATCCCATCGACGGCACCAAGAACTTCGTGCGCGGCGTGCCGGTGTGGGCCAGTTTGATCGCATTGCTCGAAGACGGTGTGCCGACGGTCGGCGTCGTGAGCGCGCCGGCGTTGCAACGCCGGTGGTGGGCGGCTCGCGGCCTCGGTGCGTTCGTCACGGTCGACGGCGCGCCCCCGCGGCCGCTATCGGTTTCCGCTGTGGCGCAACTCGACTCGGCCAGCCTGTCGTTCTCCAGCCTGTCCGGCTGGGCCGAGCGCGGTCTGCGGGACCGCTTCATCGGGCTCACCGACGCGGTCTGGCGGGTGCGCGCCTTCGGCGACTTCCTGTCCTATTGCCTGGTGGCCGAGGGGGCCGTCGACATCGCCGCCGAACCCGAGGTGTCGGTGTGGGACCTCGCCGCCCTCGACGTCCTCGTGCGCGAAGCGGGCGGAACGATGACCGGACTCGACGGCGTCGCGGGTCCGCACCGCGGCAGCGCCGTGGCGACCAACGGGCCGCTGCACGAACTCGTGCTTCGCGCCCTCGACGCCGGCGGTCTGTGAATTAGTTAACAAGTGTTCTCTGTGATCTTACTCCGGAGTAAGATAGCCTTGTTCGCACTGCCCCGACTAACCACAGGCTGCCGACATGACCGACACAGGTTCCGGTTCCACAAAGACTTCCAAGTCCGCCCGCTCCGGTCGCAAGCGGAAAGACCAGCAGAGCGCGGTAGGGCTGCAACACCACAAGCGCACGGGCGTCGACATCGCCATCGCGCTGCTCACCCCGCTCATGGGCCAGGAATTCCTGGACAAATACCGTCTGCGCGATCCGGTCAACCGGGGCCTGCAGTACGGCACGAAGACCGTCTTCTCCACCGCGGCGGCCGCCTCCCGGCAGTTCAGGCGGGTGCAGAATCTGCGCGGCGGGCCGACCCGGCTCAAGTCGAGCGGCAAGGACTACTTCGACCTGACGCCCGACGACGAACAGCAGATGATCGTCGAGACGCTCACCGAATTCGCCGACGAGGTGTTGCGCCCCGCGGCGCCCGACGCCGACGAGGCGGCGACCTACCCGGCCGACCTGATCGCCAAGGCCGCCGAGCTGGGCATCACCGCGATCAACATCCCCGAGGACTTCGACGGCATCGCCGCCCACCGGTCAAGCGTGACCAACGTGCTGGTGGCCGAGGCGCTCGCCTACGGCGACATGGGTCTCGCGCTCCCGATTCTGGCCCCGGGCGGTGTGGCCGCGGCGCTCACGCACTGGGGCAGCGCGGACCAGCAGGCCACGTATCTGCACGAGTTCGCGGGCGAGAACGTTCCGCAGGCCTGCGTCGCCATCGCCGAGCCGCAACCGCTGTTCGACCCCACCCAGCTGAAGACCACCGCGGTGCGCACACCGAGCGGCTACCGCCTCGACGGCGTGAAGTCGTTGGTTCCGGCGGCGGCCGACGCCGAGCTGTTCATCGTCGGCGCCCAGCTGGACGGCAAGCCGGCCTTGTTCATCGTCGAGTCCTCGACGAAAGGCCTTACCGTCAAGGCGGATCCGAGCATGGGCATCCGCGCGGCGGCCCTGGGTCACGTGGAGCTCTCGGGCGTCTCGGTGCCGCTGAATGCGCGCCTCGGTGAGGACGAAGCCACCGACGACGACTACTCGGAGGCTCTCGCGCTGTCCCGGCTGGGCTGGGCGGCGCTGGCGGTCGGCACCTCGCATGCGGTCCTCGACTACGTGGTGCCCTACGTGAAGGAGCGCGAAGCGTTCGGCGAGCCGATCGCCCACCGTCAGGCCGTCGCGTTCATGTGCGCCAACATCGCGATCGAGCTGGACGGCCTGCGGCTGATCACCTGGCGGGGCGCCGCCCGCGCCGAGCAGGGCCTGCCCTTCATCCGCGAGGCGGCACTGGCCAAGCGGTTGGGCGCCGACAAGGGCATGCAGATCGGCCTGGACGGCGTGCAGCTGCTCGGCGGCCACGGCTTCACGAAGGAACACCCGGTCGAGCGCTGGTACCGCGACCTGCGGGCGATCGGCGTGGCCGAGGGCGTCGTCGTCATCTAAGTCGTCATTCAACTCGAGCCGAAAGACCAATCATGGCAATCAATCTCGAACTGCCCCGCAAACTGCAGGCGGTGGCCGTAAAGACGCATCAGGGCGCCGCGGAACTGATGCGGCCGATCGCCCGCAAGTACGACCTGGCCGAACACGCCTACCCGGTCGAACTCGACACCCTGTACAACCTGTTCGCGGGCGCCTCGGAATCCATCGAGTTCGCCGGGGCCGACAACCTGGGCGACGAGAACAAGGACAGGGACCAAAACCACAACGGCGCGAACATGGCGGCCCTGCTGCAGACCCTGGAGGCCTGCTGGGGCGACGTCGCGATGATGTTGTCGGTCCCCTACCAGGGCCTGGGCAACGCGGCAATCTCCGCGGTGGCCACCGAGGAACAGTTGGAACGCCTGGGCAAGGTGTGGGCGGCGATGGCCATCACCGAGCCGGGCTTCGGCTCCGACTCCGCGGCGGTGTCGACCACGGCCAAGCTGGACGGCGACGAGTACGTGATCAACGGCGAAAAGATCTACGTCACAGCCGGTTCGCGCGCCACCCACATCGTGGTGTGGGCGACGCTGGACAAGTCGCAGGGGCGCGCGGCCATCAAGTCGTTCATCGTGCCGCGCGAGCACCCGGGCGTGACCGTCGAGCGGCTCGAACGCAAACTCGGCATCAAGGGCTCCGACACCGCGGCGATCCGATTCGACAACGTCCGGATCCCGAAGGAGAACCTGCTCGGCAACCCGAAAATCGAAGTGGGCAAGGGCTTTTCCGGCGTGATGGAGACCTTCGACAACACCAGGCCCATCGTGGCCGCCATGGCCATCGGGGTCGGCCGCGCCGCCCTGGAGGAGATCCGCAAGATCCTGACCGAGGCCGGCGTGGAGATCTCCTACGACAAGCCCTCGCACGCCCAGAGCGCCGCGGCGGCCGAGTTCCTTCGGATGGAGGCCGACTGGGAGGCCGCCTACCTGCTCGCGCTGCGCGCGGCGTGGCAGGCCGACAACAAGATCCCGAACTCCAAAGAGGCGTCGATGAGCAAGGCCAAGGCCGGCCGCATGGCCAGCGACGTCACCCTCAAGACTGTCGAATTGGCCGGCACCGCAGGCTATTCCGAGCAATCGATGCTGGAGAAGTGGGCGCGCGACTCCAAGATCCTCGACATCTTCGAGGGCACTCAGCAGATCCAGCAGTTGGTGGTCGCCCGCCGCTTGCTGGGCCTGTCGTCGGCCGAGCTCAAATAGCGACCGGTCTGCGCCGAACGTGCAACCATGGCGGAAATTCGGCGATTTCTTCGCCCTGAGTGCACGTTCGGCGAAACTTAGGCGCCGATCGCGTCCAGCTGCTCGCGGACCTCGTCGTCCAGCTCGATGGAGGCGACGTCGAGGTTCTCCTCGAGGTGGCGCACCGACGAGGTGCCCGGGATCAGCAGCACGTTGGGCGCCACGCCCAGCGTCCACGCCAGCGCGACCTGCGCGGGCGTGTGCCCGAGCCGGTCGGCGGTCTCGACGACCACTTGGTGGGTGAGCACCGGGTTGGGCCGGATGAAGGCGGCCCCCAGCGGGAAGAACGGAACGAACGCGATGCCGCGTGTCGTGCACTCCTCGAGCACGGGCGCCGATCCGCGGTCGACGAGGTTGAATGCGTTTTGCACACAGGCGACTTCGGTGCGCTCCAAGGCGCGCAGCAGGTGATCGCGGTTGACGTTGCTCAACCCGATCCCCCCGATCAGTCCCGCGTCGCGGGCTTCGATCATCACCGACAGCTGGTCGTCGAAAAGCTGATCCGGCCCGTCGCTTTCGAACACGCGCAGGTTGACCGCGGCCAATTGGTCGACGCCGAGCGTGCGCAGGTTGGTCTCGATGTCGCGGCGCAAGTCGGCCGGCTCGTCGACCGGTAACCAGGCGCCGCTGTCGTCGCGCCGGCCGCCGACCTTGCTCACCAGCGCCAAGTTCTCCGGATAGGGATGCAGCGCCTCGCGGATGAGCTCGTTGGCGACGTCGGGACCGTAGAACTGGGCGGTGTCGATGTGGTCGACGCCGAGTTCGACGGCCCGGCGCAGCACGGCGAGCGCCTCGTCGCGGTCCCGCGGCGGGCCGAAGACGTTGGGCCCCGGCAACTGCATCGCGCCGAAGCCCACCCGGGAGACCGAAAAGCGACCGAGTGGAAAGGAATCCATACGGTGAGGTTAGCGTCGGTGCATGGACACGTTTCAAGCGCTCGTCGCCCGCGAAGATGGTGACCGGATAACCGCCTCGGTCGAGACTTTGAGCCGCTCCGACCTCCCACCCGGTGAGGTGACGATCCGGGTGCTCTATTCGAGCGTCAACTACAAGGACGCGCTGGCGCTGACCCCGGGCGGCGGCGTGGTGCGCAGCTACCCCGTCGTGCCCGGCATCGACCTGACCGGCGAGGTCGTCGAATCCGGTTCGGCGGACTTCACCGTCGGCGAGCAGGTGCTGGCGCACGGATACCAGATCGGCACCGGCCACCACGGCGGCTACGCCGAATACGTGCGACTGCCGGCCGACCAGGTCGTCGCGCTCGGCGCGCTGAGCCCGCACGAGGGCGCGGCGATCGGGACAGCCGGCTTCACCGCCGCCATGAGCGTGCAAGCGCTGATCGACTGGGGCATCGAACCCGGCGCCGGCTCAGTGGTCGTCACGGGCGCCTCCGGCGGCGTGGGCTCGGTCAGTGTGGACCTGTTGGCCGCCGCGGGCTACCGGGTGGTGGCCTCGACCGGCAAAGAGGGTGCCGCCGGGCTGCTGAAAGAGCTTGGCGCCGCGGAGGTTATCGGCCGACTGCCCGAGGATCCCGACGCCAAACCGCGGCCGTTGGCCAAGGCGCGGTGGGCGGCCGCGGTGGACTGCGTCGGCGGCGCGACGCTGGCGGACGTGCTCAGCGCCGTCGACTACGGCGGGGCGGTGGCCTGTAGTGGCCTGACCGGCGGGCCGGCGTTGCGCACCACGGTGATGCCGTTCATCCTGCGCGGCGTGGCGCTGCTGGGCATGGATTCGGTGCAGATGCCGATCGGCCGGCGCCGCAAACTGTGGGCGCTGCTGGGTGATTCGTTGCGGCCGCGTCACCTCGACTTGCTCACCAGCGACGTCGACATCAAGGACGTCGTCGATGTGCTGGATCAGGTGCGTGCCGGCAAGTTCACCGGGCGGGCGGTGGTGCGGGTCGCCGGCGGTTTTTGAGTCGGCAGTAGGCTGTCCGACCATGCGTGCTGCGCGGGTGACTCGGCTGGACGGTCCGGACGCGATCGAGGTGGCGGAGATCGACGAACCGTCGGGTGACGGTGTCGTCGTCGAGGTGCACGCGGCCGGTGCCGCCTTCCCCGACGCGCTGCTCACCCGGGGCCTCTACCAGTACCGCCCCGAGCCGCCGTTCGTGCTGGGCGCCGAGATCGCCGGCGTGGTCCGCTCGGCGCCGGACGGCGCGCACGTGCGGGCCGGGGACCGGGTCGTCGGGCTGACGATGCTGTCCGGCGGCATGGCCGAAGTCGCGATCCTGCAACCCGACCGGGTGTTCAAACTTCCCGACAACGTGAGCTTCGAGGCGGGCGCCGGCCTGCTGTTCAACGACCTGACGGTGTACTTCGCGCTGACGGTGCGGGGCCGGCTGGCCCAGGGCGAGACGGTGCTGGTGCACGGCGCCGCCGGCGGCATCGGGACGTCGACGCTGCGGCTGGCGTCGCTGCTCGGGGCGTCGCGCACCATCGCGGTGGTCAGCACGGAAGAGAAGGCGAACGTCGCGACGGCCGCCGGGGCCACCGACGTGGTGTTGGCCGACGGGTTCAAGGACGCCGTCAAGGAGCTCACCGGCGGTCGCGGCGTCGACGTAATACTCGACCCGGTCGGCGGCGACCGCTTCACCGACTCGTTGCGCTCGCTCGCCCCCGGCGGACGGCTGCTCGTCGTCGGCTTCACCGGCGGGGATATCCCGACGGTGAAGGTGAACCGGTTGCTGCTCAACAACATTGACGTGGTCGGCGTGGGCTGGGGCGCCTGGACGGCGACGCATCCGAACGCGCTCGCCGAGCAATGGGCCGGCCTCGAGAAGCTGCTCAGCTCGGGCGAGCTGGCCGCCCCCACCCCCGAGGTCTACCCCCTGGACGAGGCCGCCGCCGCGGTCGCGTCGCTGGAGAACCGCACCGCCAAGGGCAAGGTCGTGGTGCGCGTCCGCGACTGACGCGATGTGCCGGTCGATCGGCGACACATAAACGTCAGCGAAGACACGCCGTGTCGGGTCGCAATGGATTATGTCTCGCGGAGGGCCGGGCCCTTGTGCCGGCCAGAAACAAAAAGTAATGTCACTTTCAGTTTTGTCCCAGCGAGCCCCCGGGGGTCAGCCATGGAATCCTTCGTCCACATGCGAAAAGGCAAGACGCCGCGACGCCTGCACGCCGACCTCGACGGGCTCAAGGACGACGAGCTGGGGCGGGGCGGATTCACCGGCCGCACCGCGAACCTGTACCGCCGCCACGACCCCACCGCCTACCGGTCGGTCGGTCCGCTGCGCCCCGTCGACGTGCTCGCGGAACAGCTCAAGCCCGCCGACGCCACCGACGCCAACGGCGGTCCGCTGCTCATGTTCAGCAACGCCGACTGCCGAATCCTGTTGAGCCGTCGCCACGAACCGATGCCGTTCTTCGTCCGCCATGTCGACGGCGACCTGCTGTGCTTCGTACACCGGGGCGCCGGCCTGGTCGAAACCGAGTTCGGGCCGCTGCGCTACCGAGGGGGCGACTGGCTCTACCTGCCGAAGGCGTGCACCTGGCGCCAGGTGCCCGACGAGGAGACGACGCTGCTCATGGTCGAGGCGAGCGACGAGTTCCGGGTGCCGCCGCCCGGGCCGCTGGGCCGGCACTTCCCGTTCGACCCGTCGCAGGCCACGATCCCCGACCCGGCGCCCATCGACGATGACGGGCGCGAGGAATACGAGGTGCGGCTCATGCACGAGGGCGGCCCGACAACCCTGTTCTACCAACACCATCCGCTCGACGTCGAAGGTTGGCGCGGCGACAACTTCGCGTTCACCTTCAACATCGACGACTACAACGTCGTCACCTCCGACAGCGTGCACCTGCCGCCGACCGTGCACCTCTTCATGCAGGCCACCGGCGTCTACGTGATGAACTTCCTGCCCAAGCCCGCCGAAGGCGTGGCCGGCACCGAGCGCACGCCGTGGTACCACCGCAACGTCGACTACGACGAGATCGCCTTCTTCCACGGCGGCTCGCTCTACGGCATCCCGATGCCGCCGGGCCTGATTTCCCATGCGCCGCAAGGCGTTCACCACGGCGCACCGGAGAAGGCGCGGGAACGGGCGCGCCGCAAGTTCGACGAGTACTCCCGCGTCGATTGGCAAGTGATCGCCGTCGACACCCGCCGGCGACTGACCCCGTCGGCCGAGGTGCTGGCGCACGACCTAGGACAACACTGACCATGACGACCCGCCACGAATACGAGCGAATCCCCTATCTCATTGCGTTCCAGAACGATTCCGGCGTCCGCGACGTGTACGGCGGCCTGGCCGAGATCACCGTGCTGGAGAGCTACCTGCTCAAGCCGAAAGACAAGCCGTCGGACACCGTGCTGGTGTTCATGCACCCGATCGGCGGCGGCGCCTACCTGCCGATGATCAACGCGCTGGCCCGGGCCGGCCACCATGTCATCTACTGCAACAGCCGGTTCCGCGGCACCGACTCGGCGCTCCTGATGGAGAAGGTGGTCGAGGATCTCGGCGAGTGCATCAAGGATGCGAAGAAGCGGCTGGGCTACACCAAGGTGGTGCTGGCCGGGTGGAGTGGCGGTGGCTCGCTGTCGATGTTCTACCAGCAGCAGGCCCAGCACCCCACCATCACGTCGAGCCCGTCGGGCGACGGCCCCGACCTGACCGCCCTGGAGCTGCCGGCCGCCGACGGCATCATGCTGCTGGCCGCGCACATCAGCCGGCATGGCACGCTGACCGAATGGCTGGACGCGTCGATCCTCGACGAATCCGATCCGACCAAGCGCGATCCCGAGCTGGACCTGTACAACCCGGACAACCCGAACCAGCCGCCCTACAGCCAGGAGTTCCTGGCCCGGTACCGCAACGCACAGGTGATGCGGAACCGGCGCATCACCGCGTGGGTCAAGGACAAGCTCGCCGAGCTGAAGGCGGCCGGCCGCGAGCAAGACGAGTTCTGCTTCGTCGTGCATGGCACCATGGCCGACCCGCGCTGGCTGGACCCGACCGTCGATCCCAACGAACGCGTCCCGGGAACCTGCTACCTGGGGGATCCTCAGGTGGTGAACATGAGCCCGGTCGGATTGGCCCGCTTCTCCACGCTGCGCGGCTGGCTCTCGCAATGGAGTTACGACGACGCCCGCGGCGACGGGGTGGCCTGCGGGCCCGACATCGCGGTCCCGGCGCTGGTCATCGGTAATCTGGCCGACGACGCCTGCACGCCCAGCCACACCAGGCGGCTGTTCAACGCGATCGGGCACCAGGACAAGGAGATGCACGAAATCCCCGGCGCCACCCACTATTACGCGGGCCCCGACCAGCGCGACAAGCTGCGCGCGGCCGTCGATCTCGTCACCGACTGGCTGGTCCGGCACGACTTCGCGGGGGCGCAGTGACGCCCACCGGGCCGCTGGACGGCGTCCGGGTGCTCGAGCTGGGCACGCTGATCGCGGGCCCGTTCGCCGGACGGTTGCTGGGCGACATGGGCGCCGACGTCATCAAGGTGGAACCCCCCGGCGCCCCGGACCCGCTGCGCACCTGGGGCCAGGCCGAGGCCGACGGGGAGCACGTCTTCTGGACGGTGCACGCGCGCAACAAGAGAGCCATCACCCTCGACCTGCGCAAGCCCCGCGGCCGCGAACTGTTCCTGGACCTGGTCGCGAAGTCCGACGTCGTCGTGGAGAACTTCCGCCCGGGCACACTGGAGAAATGGGACCTGGGTTACGACGTGCTCAGCGCCCGCAACCCGGGCATCATCCTGGTCCGGGTGTCGGGCTACGGGCAGACGGGACCCGACGCGCACAAGGCGGGCTACGCCTCGGTCGCCGAGGCGGCGAGCGGCCTGCGCCACCTCAACGGTTTCCCCGGCGGCCCGCCGCCCCGGCTCGCGCTCTCGCTCGGTGACACCCTGGCCGGCATGTTCGGCGCCCAGGGCGCGGTGGCCGCGCTGTACCGCCGCGGCATCACCGGGCGCGGCCAGGTGGTCGACGTCGCGTTGACCGAATCCTGTTTGGCCGTACAGGAATCCACCATCCCCGACTACGACCTCGCCGGCGTGGTGCGCGGGCCGTCGGGCACCCGGCTCGACGGCATCGCGCCGTCCAACATCTACCGCAGCGCCGACGGCTCGTGGGTGGTGATCGCCGCCAACCAGGACACCGTCTTCGCCCGGCTGTGCAAGGCGATGGGCCGCCCGGAGCTGGCCATCGACGACCGGTTCGCCACCCACGGCGCGCGCGGCCGCAACCAGGACGAGCTCGACGAGATCATCGGCGCGTGGGCCGCGGAACGCCGGCCCGCTGACATCATCGAAACCCTCAGTGCCGCGGGGGTGATCGCCGGTCCGATCAACACGGTCGCGGAGGTGGTCAACGACCCGCAGCTGCGGGCCCGCGGCATGCTGGTCGAGCACTTCGATGAACGGATCGGGCGCAACGTTCTCGGGCCGGGCATCGTGCCGGTGCTCTCCGAATCCCCGGGCCGCGTGCGCAACGCCGGACCGGCGCGGCCGGGCCAGCACAACGACGACGTCTACGTCGGGCTGCTGGGCAGGACCGCCGAGGAGCTCGCGGAGCTGCGCGCCGAGGAGGTGCTGTGAACCAGCACGTGGCCATCCGCGAGGTGGCGCTGCGCGACGGTCTGCAGATCGAGGCGCCGATCCCGTTGTCGGCCAAGCTGGAACTGCTGGCCGCGATCGCGGCCACCGGGGTCCGCGAGGTGGAGGTCACGGCGTTCGTCTCGCCGACGAAGGTGCCGTCGATGGCCGACGCCGCCGAGCTCGCGGCCCACCTGCACGACTACCCCGACATCGAGTTCTCCGCCTTGGTGGCCAGTCCCAACGGGGCCAAGCGGGCGGTGGCCGCGGGCCTGCGCTCGATCGAGTACGTGGTGGCCGCCGACGACACGTTCAGCAAGGCCAACGTCGGCCGCACCAGCGCGCAGGCCACCGAGGCGATCGACGAGATCGTCGCGATCGCGCACGGCGCCGGCGTCACCGTCGAGGTCGTCATCGCCACCGCGTGGGACTCACCGTTCGAGGGCCCCACCCCGCCCGAGCGCGTGCTCGAGATCGCCGCGGCCGCCCGCGACCGGGGCGCCGACCGCCTGTCGATCGCCGACACCATCGGCACCGCCACGCCGGGGCGCGTGAGTTCGCTGATCGCGCAACTGCGTCCGGTGATCGGCGACCTGCCGCTTGGCGGGCATTTCCACAACACCCGCGGCTCCGGGCTGGCCAGCGCGTACGCGGCGGTCAGCTCCGGGGTGACCCGGCTGGACGCCTCGGTCGGCGGGCTGGGCGGCTGCCCGTTCGCGCCCGGCGCCACCGGCAACATCGCCACCGAGGACCTGGTGTACCTGCTGTCCGACAGCGGCATCGGCGTGGACGTCGACCTGCAGGCCGCCATCGCCGCCGCCGAAGTCGCCAAATCGGCTGTGGGCCACGACCTGCCGAGCGCCCTGCTGCGCGCCGGCGACCGGATCCGGACCTGATGCCCGCCCCGGACGCGCTGACCGCCAAGGGCCGCCAAACCAGGCAGGCCATCGAGCAGGCCGCCCGGAAGCTGTTCGCCGAACGGGGCTTTCACGGCACCACGCTGGCCGACATCACGTCGGCGGCGGGCCGCTCGCCCGCGGTGTTCTACCGGTATTTCGCCGACAAGGAGGACCTGCTCGCCGCGCTGGCCGAGTCGTTCCTGCATGACGTCGTCACACCGTCGGGGTTGAGCGTCGAGCTTCCCGAATCGCCCGACGACGACGCGTTCTTCACCGCGGTGGTCACCGGCTACTGGAACATGTTCAAACAAAACATCGGCATCATGATCGCCGTGGCCCAGCTCGCCGCCACCCAGCGGCGCTTCGCGACCGTCCAGAACGAGTTCCGCCGCTTCGGCATGGACATCGTCGCCGCCTCCGTCCGCCGCGCCCAGGACCAGGGCTACGGAACCGAGCTCGACCCGCAACACACCGCGGCGGCCATCGCCCTGCTGTTCGAGAACTTCACCACCGTCTTCGTCGGCCCCTCCAACCTGGGCATCAAGATCAGCGATGAGGACGCCATCGCCACCCTGTCGACGATCTGGAAGAAAACGCTTTACGGCACGTAAGGAGAAACCTGTGGACTTCACACTCCCCGAACACCTTCCGGGTCTGCTCGCCGAGATGGACGAGTTCATCGAGGCCGAGATCAAACCCTTGGAGCGCGAGCACATCCAGTACTTCGACAAGCGCCGCGAACACGCCCGCACCGACTGGGACAACGACGGCATTCCGACGCGCGAGTGGGAGGACCTGCTCGCCGAGATGCGCCGGCGAGCCGACAAGGCGGGCTGGCTGCGCTACGGGCTACCGTCGTCGCTGGGCGGCCGGGACGGCACCAACGTCGACATGGCCGTCATCCGGGAACACCTGGCGCACAAGGGTCTTGGCCTGCACAACGATCTGCAGAACGAATCCTCGATCGTCGGGAACTTCCCGCAGGTGATCATGATGGAGCGGTTCGGCACCGACGAACAACGGCGGGGATGGTCCGAGGCCCTGATCACGGGGGAACGTTCCATGGCGTTCGGGCTCACCGAGCCGCAGCACGGCTCGGACGCCACCTGGCTGGAGACCCGCGCCCAACCCGACGGTGACGGCTGGATCATCAACGGCTCCAAACGGTTCAACACCGGCGTCCACCGCGCGACTCACGACCTGGTCTTCGCCCGCACCTCCGGTGAGCCCGGCCAGGCGCGGGGCATCACCGCGTTCCTGGTGCCGACGGACGCGCCCGGATTCGACGTGCCCTACTACTGGTGGACGTTCAACATGCCGACCGATCACGGCGAGGTGGCGCTGACCGACGTCCGGGTGCCGGCCGACGCGGTGCTCGGCGAGGTCGACCGCGGCCTGGAAGTCGCACAGACGTTCCTGCACGAGAACAGGATTCGGCAGGCGGCGAGCAGCCTGGGCGCGGCCCAGTACTGCATCGACCGCGCCGCCGAATACGCCGGCACGCGAACGGTGTTCGGCAAGCCGCTGTCGGTCAACCAGGCCGTGCAATGGCCGCTGGCCGAATTGCAGACCGAGGCCCAGATGGTGCGGCTGCTCGTCCACTACGCCGCCTGGCACCTGGACCGCGACCACCACATGGAGGTCTCGGACAAGGTGTCGATGGCCAACTACCGGGCCAACCGACTGGTCTGCGACGCCGCCGACCGGGCCATGCAGATCTTCGGCGGCCTGGGCTACAGCCGGCACGAGCCGTTCGAACACATCTACCGCCACCACCGTCGCTACCGGATCACCGAGGGAGCCGAGGAGATCCAGATTCGCCGGGTGGCCCAGCGGCTGTTTAAGTTTGGCAAGTGACGTCGACCGAGGAGCTGGCCACCCAGATCGCCGCGGCGCTGGCGCCGGTCCTCGGCGCCGACGTCGCCGTGGAGAACCTGCGCGCGCTGACCGGGGGCGCCAGCCGCTCGACGTGGGCGTTCAACGCCGTCGCCGGCGAGCGACGCCACGCGCTGATCCTGCGCACGGGCGCGCCCGACGACGTGCACGCCGGCATGGAGCTGGAGGCACGCGCCCAGGCCGCCGCCGCTGCCGCAGGCGCGCCGGTCCCCCATGTCCTCCTCGCTGACGATTCGCCTGCCGCCCTGGGCAATCCGTTCCTGATCTGCGACGCGATCGAGGGTGAGACGATCGTCCGGCGCATCCAGCGCCAACTCGACGAGGCCGGCGGGCAAGCGGCCCGCGCCGGGCTGCTGCGGCAATGCGCACAGGCCCTGGCGGCCATCCACCGCGCCGACCCGGGCATCCCCGGCCTGGCCCGCGAGGATCCGCTCGCGCAGTGGCGCGAGCGGCTCGACGCGATGGGTGACACCACGGCCACTTTCGAATGGGCGTTCCGCTGGCTCGAGGCGCGCCGACCGGAGTCATCGGCCGACGTGCTGGTGCACGGCGACTACCGGATGGGCAACCTCATCGTCGACGGGGCCCGCCTCGCCGCCGTCCTCGACTGGGAATTGGTGCACCGCGGCGACCCCTACGACGACCTGGCCTGGTTCTGCATCCGGGCCTGGCGCTTCGGCGCCCCGGCCAGCCTCGGCGCCGGCGGCCTCGGCAGCATCGAGAGCTTCTTGCGGGACTACGAGCAAGCCGGCGGGACCACCGTCGACCGGGCGGCGTTCCATTGGTGGCTCGTGCTGGCCACCCTGCGCTGGGGCGTCATCTGCCGCTACCAGGCCGAGCGGCACCTGAGCGGCCAGTTCCGCTCGGTGGAGCTCGCCACGATCGGTCGCCGCGTGTGCGAGACCGAGTGGGACCTGCTCGACCTGCTGGAAGGGGCCGCCTGATGATCGGCGCGTACGGCCGCCCGCTCGCGGCCGAGCTGGTGGCCGCGGTGGCCGAGTTCCTCGAGACCGACGTGCGGGCGGCCACCACCGGGCAGGTGAACTTCCACGCGCGGGTGGCCGCCAACGCGCTGCGGATCGTCGAGCGCGAGCTTCTCGACGAGAGCGACGCCGAATCCCGCGCCGCGCTGGCCGACCTTGGGTTCGCCGACGAGGAAGAGCTGGCCGCCGCGATACGGGCCGGCGAGATGGACGGGCGGGCCCGCGAGGTCACCGCGTGCTTGCGCACCTTGGTGCGCCGCCGGGTGGCGGTGGCGCACCCCGGATACGACACCGAATAGCCGGGCGACGACGCGGCCGTGCAGCGGCGCGCGAAGGAGCCGGGCCATCGAGATAGGAGCAGTCGCCATGGCCGGTGCGAGTGTGGAGATCGTGGCCGACGCGGCCGACCGCCTGTTCACGGCGATCGAGAAGGGCGACTACGCGGCGGTCGACGGGATGTGGAGCGATGACATCGCGGTCTGGCGAGTCGGCGCGCGCGGCGACGACGGCAAGGCTCGCGCGCTGCGCGTCATCGACTGGTTCATCACCGCGACGACGGAGCGCCGCTATGAAATCCTGGACCGGCGATTCTTCGAGGGCGGCTTCGTCCAACAACACGTCCTGCACGCCACCGGTCATGCCGGACAATCGATCTCGATGCGGGTCTGCATCGTGATCAGGGTGGGCGGCGACGGCCGGCTGGACCGGATCGACGAGTACTTCGACCCCGCAGATATCGCGCCGTTGCTCGGCTGACGTTAGATTCGCCACGACAGATGGGGGTGACGATGACGACTTTGGAAACACTTCTCAACGATCCCGACCTGGCCGGCGTGTGGAACCTCGTCCCGAACCGCTCGACCATCACTTTCAAGATCAGGAACATGTGGGGTCTGGTGCGGGTCAAGGGCCGCTTCACCGAGTTCAGCGGAGACGGCCAACTGACGGGCACGGGGGCGGTCTTCGGCCGCCTCGACATCCGCGCCGCCTCCCTGGACACCGGCATCGGGCGTCGCGACAAGCACCTGCGCTCGGCCGATTTCTTCGACGTCGAGCGCTTCGGTGAGATCAGCGTCGTCGTCACCGCGGTGCAGCCGACCAAGGGCAAGTCCGCCGACCTCCGGGCCGCCTTCACCATCAAGGGCGTGACCGCGCCGCTGCCGCTGTCCGCCACGATCACCGAGCTCGACGACGGCTCGATCCGGATCGCGGGGGAAGCCAAGGTGGATCGCACCCAGTTCGACCTGGGCTGGAACCGCCTCGGCATGGTCGCCTCGACCGCGACGGCGGCGGCGGACGCCGTCTTCGTGCGGGCTGCCCAGTGAATCCGGCGCGGCACCAGTAGCATCTGCAGCGTGTCCGACTCCAGTCCCGAATCCAGCGTCGCCCTGCGGATCCTGGTCTACAGCGACAACGCCGAAACCCGCGAGCAAGTGATCCGGGCGCTGGGCAAGCATCTGCATCCGGACCTGCCCGAGCTGACCTACCTCGAGGTGGCGACCGCCCCGATGGTGGTCCGGCAGATGGACGAGGGCGGCATCGACTTGGCCATCCTGGACGGCGAAGCCACGCCGACCGGCGGCATGGGAATCGCCAAACAACTCAAAGACGAACTGGCGACGTGCCCGCCGATCCTCGTGCTCACCGGCCGCCGGGACGACGCCTGGCTGGCGAACTGGTCGCGGGCCGAAGCCGCGGTGCCGCACCCCATCGATCCCATCGTGCTCGGCCGCACGGTCCTCGGGCTGCTCCGCACGCCCACCCGATAGACCCGCGCAAGGCGCCTCACCTGCGCCGTTAGCGTCTCACCGCGCCCGCATCCGCGTGTCGTTCGCGCACGGCGCCCGACCGCCAGGTTGCGGTGACGCAAAACTTTCCCGGATACCCCCACCCCGACAAAGCACACCTGCCTTCGCGACGCTATGTTGTGGAGGTCACTGTGACCACCCGCGGCCCGGGCGCGTCACAGCAGCCCGGCCCCCCGCCCGGCCGCCGCACCGGCGGCCCGTACGAGGAGATCTTGGAGCGAGTTGAACGTCTACATACCCATCCTGGTACTCGGTGCGATAGCCGCGGCCTTCGCCGTCGGATCGGTGGTGATCGCGAGCCTGGCCGGCCCGTCGCGCTACAACAAGTCGAAGATGGCCCCTTACGAATGCGGCATCGAGCCGACCGACAGCCCGGTCAGCGGCCCGCACGCGGCGAGCGGCCAGCGGTTCCCGGTGAAGTATTACCTGACCGCAATGCTTTTTATCGTCTTCGACATCGAGATCGTGTTCTTGTATCCCTGGGCGGTCAGTTACGACGCGCTGGGAACGTTCGCGTTGGTCGAGATGGTGGTGTTCATGCTCACGGTTTTCGTGGCGTACGCCTATGTGTGGCGCCGCGGCGGCCTGACGTGGGATTGAGGTAGACGTGGGTCTCGAAGAACAGCTGCCCGGTGGGATTCTGCTGTCGACGGTCGAGAAGGTGGCCGGCTATGTACGCAAGAACTCGTTGTGGCCGGCGACGTTCGGGTTGGCCTGCTGCGCCATCGAGATGATGGCAACCGCCGGGCCAAGATTCGACATCGCGCGGTTCGGCATGGAACGGTTCTCGGCGACGCCGCGGCAGGCCGACCTGATGATCGTGGCCGGGCGGGTGAGCCAGAAGATGGCGCCGGTGCTGCGCCAGATCTACGACCAGATGGCAGAGCCGAAATGGGTGCTGGCCATGGGCGTGTGCGCGTCGTCCGGGGGCATGTTCAACAACTACGCGATCGTGCAGGGCGTCGACCACATCGTGCCGGTCGACATCTACCTGCCCGGCTGCCCGCCGCGGCCCGAGATGCTGCTGTACGCAATCCTGAAGCTGCACGAGAAGATTCAGGAGATGCCGCTGGGCGTCAACCGGGAAACCGCCATCGCCGAGGCCGAGCAGGCCGCGCTGTCGGCCCGGCCCACCATCGAGATGCGCGGGCTGCTGCGATGAGCTCGCCCGACCACGACCCGAAGCAAGCGGCGACCGAAGGGGCCGGCGTGCCCCGTGCCGACGGTGAGGTCATCAACGTTCGCCGCGGCATGTTCGGCATCACCGGTAGCGGTGACACCACCGGGTACGGGCGGCTGGTGCGGGAGGTCGTGCTGCCCGGCAGCTCTCCCCGCCCATACGGGGGCTATTTCGACGACGTGGTGGACCGGCTGGCCGACGCTCTGCAGGCGGCCGACGTCGAATTCTCCGACGCGATAGAGAAAGTCGTGGTGTACCGCGACGAGCTGACCCTGCACGTGCGCCGCGAGGCGCTCCCCCAGGTGGCCCAGCGCCTTCGCGACGAACCGGAGCTGCGTTTCGAGATGTGCCTGGGCGTGAGTGGGGTGCACTATCCCCACGAGGCGGGCCGCGAACTGCACGCGGTGTATCCGCTCCAGTCGATCACGCACAACCGCCGCGTCCGGCTGGAAGTGGCTGCGCCGGACGGGGATCCGCACATCCCCTCGCTGTTCGGCGTCTATCCGACGACGGACTGGCACGAGCGCGAAACCTACGACTTCTTCGGCATCGTCTTCGACGGGCACCCGTCGCTCACCCGCATCGAGATGCCCGACGACTGGCATGGCCATCCGCAGCGCAAGGACTATCCCCTCGGCGGCATCCCGGTGGAATACAAGGGCGCGCAGATACCCCCGCCCGACGAGCGGAGAGCGTACAACTGATGAGCACAGTCACTGACTCGACCAACGGCGGAGGCGGCGCCGGTGAAACCGTGCTGGTCGCCGGCGGCCAGGACTGGGACCAGATCGTCGACGCCGCTCGCAACGCCGACCCCGGCGAGCGGATCGTCGTCAACATGGGACCCCAGCACCCGTCCACCCACGGCGTGCTGCGGCTGATCCTGGAGATCGAGGGCGAGACGGTCACCGACGTCCGCTGCGGAATCGGCTACCTGCACACCGGCATCGAGAAGAACCTGGAATACCGCTACTGGACCCAGGGCGTCACCTTCGTGACCCGAATGGATTATCTGTCACCGTTTTTCAACGAGACCGCGTACTGCCTGGGCGTGGAGAAGCTGCTCGGCATCACCGATCAGATCCCGGAGCGGGTCAACGTCATCCGGGTGATGATGATGGAGCTCAACCGGATCTCCTCGCATCTGGTCGCATTGGCCACCGGCGGCATGGAGCTGGGCGCCATGACGCCGATGTTCGTCGGCTTCCGCGGCCGCGAGATCGTGCTGACCCTGTTCGAGAAGATCTCCGGATTGCGGATGAACAGCGCCTACATCCGGCCGGGCGGCGTGGCACAGGACCTGCCGCCGGGTGCGGAGTCCGACGTCGCCGAGGCCCTCAAGCCGCTGCGCCAGGTGCTGCGCGAAATGGGCGGCCTACTCAACGAAAACGCCATCTGGAAGGCGCGCACCCAGGACATCGGCTACCTGGACCTGACCGGGTGCATGGCGCTGGGCATCACCGGGCCGATCCTGCGGGCCACCGGGTTGCCGCACGACCTGCGCAAGAGCGAACCGTACTGCGGATATGAAAACTATGAATTCGACGTGATGACCGCCGACACGTGTGATGCTTACGGGCGCTACATGATTCGCGTCAACGAGATGTGGGAGTCGATCAAGATCATCGAGCAGTGTCTGGACAAGTTGAAGCCGGGCCCGACCATGATCGAGGACCGCAAGATCGCCTGGCCGGCCGACTTGAAGGTGGGCCCCGACGGCATGGGGAACTCACCCGAGCACATCGCCAAGATCATGGGCAGCTCGATGGAGGCGTTGATCCACCACTTCAAATTGGTCACCGAGGGCATCCGCGTTCCCGCGGGCCAGGTCTACACCGCGGTGGAGTCGCCGCGCGGCGAACTCGGCGTGCACATGGTCAGCGACGGCGGCACCCGCCCCTACCGGGTGCACTACCGGGACCCCTCGTTCACCAACCTGCAGTCGGTCGCCGCGATGTGCGAGGGCGGCATGGTGGCCGATTTGATCACCGCGGTCGCCAGCATCGACCCGGTCATGGGCGGGGTCGACCGGTGACCGGCCCGCAGGGACAGCCGGTCTTCCTCCGGCTCGGACCGCCGCCGGAGGAGCCCAACGCGTTCGTCACCGAGGGTGCGCCGCAGTCGTATTCGCCGGAGGTGCGGGCACGGCTGGAAGTCGACGCCAAGGAGATCGTCGGCCGCTACCCCAACAAGCGCTCGGCGCTGCTGCCGTTGCTGCACCTGGTGCAGGCCGAGGACTCCTACCTGACCCCGGCCGGTCTGGAGTTCTGCGGGGAGCAGCTGGGACTGACCGGCGCCGAGGTGTCGGCGGTGGCGAGCTTCTACACCATGTACCGCCGCGGGCCCACGGGTGACTACCTCGTCGGTGTCTGCACCAACACGCTGTGCGCCATCATGGGCGGCGACGCGATATTCGACGCGCTGAAGGAACATCTGGGCATCGGCAATGACGAGACCACCCCCGACGGCTCGGTCACCCTGCAACACATCGAGTGCAACGCCGCCTGCGATTACGCGCCGGTGGTGATGGTCAACTGGGAGTTCTTCGACAACCAGACGTGCGACTCGGCACGCGAACTCGTCGACTCGTTGCGCTCCGGTGAGCCCAAGCCGCCGACGCGGGGCGCCCCGCTGTGCGCCTTCCGCGAGACGTCGCGCATCCTGGCCGGCCTGCCCGACGAGCGCCCGGACCAGGGCCAGGGCGGGGCGGGCGAGGCCACCCTGGCCGGGCTGAAAGTGGCGCAGGAACACGGCATGCAGGCGCCGACTCCCCCGGGGAGCCCGTCATGACGACCTCTCAGGCCACGCCGCTCACCCCGGTCATCAGCCGCTTCTGGGACGACCCGGAGTCCTGGACCCTGGAGACCTACCGCCGGCACGATGGCTACGAGGCGATGAAGAAGGCGCTGGCCATGGCGCCCGACGACGTCATCGCAACCGTCAAGGACTCCGGGCTGCGCGGCCGCGGCGGCGCCGGCTTCTCGACCGGCACCAAGTGGTCGTTCATCCCGCAGGGCGACACCGGCGCGGCCGCCAAGCCGCACTACCTCGTGGTCAACGCCGACGAGTCCGAACCCGGTACGTGCAAAGACATTCCGTTGATGCTGGCGACGCCGCACGTACTGGTCGAGGGTGTGATCATCGCCGCCTACGCGATCCGGGCCAGCCACGCGTTCATCTACGTGCGCGGCGAGGTGCTGCCGGTGCTGCGCCGCCTGCAGAACGCGGTGGCCGAGGCCTACGCCGCCGGATACCTGGGCCGCGACATCAACGGTTCGGGGTTCGACCTCGAGCTGGTGGTGCACGCCGGCGCCGGCGCCTACATCTGCGGCGAGGAGACCGCGCTGCTCGATTCCCTGGAGGGCCGGCGCGGCCAGCCCAGGCTGCGCCCGCCGTTCCCCGCGGTGGCGGGCCTCTACGGCTGCCCCACGGTGATCAACAACGTCGAGACGATCGCCAGCGTGCCCTCGATCATCCTCAACGGCGTCGACTGGTTCCGGTCCATGGGCAGCGAGAAATCGCCCGGCTTCACGCTGTATTCGCTGAGCGGGCACGTCGCTCGGCCCGGCCAGTACGAGGCGCCGCTGGGCATCACGCTGCGCGAATTGCTCGCCTACGCCGGCGGAGTGCGGGCCGGGCACCGACTCAAGTTCTGGACCCCCGGCGGATCGTCCACCCCGCTGCTCACCGACGAGCACCTCGACGTGCCGCTGGACTACGAGGGCGTGGGCGGGGTCGGCTCGATGCTGGGCACCAAGGCGCTGGAGATCTTCGACGAGACCACCTGCGTGGTGCGCGCCGTGCGCCGCTGGACGTACTTCTACAAGCACGAATCGTGCGGGAAGTGCACCCCCTGCCGGGAGGGGACCTTCTGGCTGGACCAGATCTACGAGCGGCTTGAAACCGGTACGGGCACCAGCGAGGACATCGACAAGCTGTTGGACATCTCCGACACCATCCTGGGGAAGTCGTTCTGCGCGTTGGGCGATGGCGCCGCCAGCCCGGTGATGTCGTCGATCAAGTTCTTTCGCGACGAATACGTGGCCCACGTCGAAGGCGGTGGCTGCCCGTTCGACCCCAGAGACTCCATGCTGAACGGAAAGGCTTGACACTTTGACCAGTGCCGCCAAAACCGAGACCGGCGACCCCAAGGACGGCCCCGAGCGTCCGCCGGACATGGTGACGCTGACCATCGACGGCAACGAAATCAGCGTGCCCAAGGGCACTTTGGTGATCCGAGCGGCCGAATTGATGGGCGTCCAGATCCCGCGGTTCTGCGACCACCCGCTGCTCGAGCCCGTCGGTGCCTGCCGGCAGTGCCTGGTCGAGGTCGAGGGGCAGCGCAAGCCGATGGCGTCGTGCACGACGGTCGCCACCGACGACATGGTGGTGCGCACGCAGCTCACCTCCGAGGCCGCCGACAAGGCCCAGCACGGGGTGATGGAGCTGCTGCTCATCAACCACCCGCTCGATTGCCCGATGTGCGACAAGGGCGGCGAGTGCCCGCTGCAGAACCAGGCGATGTCCAACGGCCGCACCGATTCTCGCTTCACCGACGTCAAACGCACGTTCGCCAAGCCGATCAACATCTCCGCCCAGGTGCTGCTGGATCGCGAGCGCTGCATCCTGTGCGCCCGCTGCACCCGATTCTCCGAGCAGATCGCCGGCGACCCCTTCATCGACATGCAGGAGCGGGGCGCCCTGCAGCAGGTCGGCATCTACGCCAACGAGCCGTTCGACTCGTACTTCTCGGGCAACACGGTGCAGATCTGCCCGGTCGGCGCGCTGACCGGAACGGCCTACCGCTTCCGCGCCCGCCCGTTCGACCTGGTGTCCAGCCCCAGCGTGTGCGAGCACTGCGCGTCCGGGTGCGCCCAGCGCACCGACCACCGGCGCGGCAAGGTGCTGCGCCGCCTGGCCGGCGACGACCCCGAGGTCAACGAGGAGTGGAACTGCGACAAGGGCCGGTGGGCGTTCACCTACGCGACCCAGCCGGACGTCATCACCACTCCCCTGATCCGTGATGCGGACGGCGCGCTGGTGCCCGCGTCGTGGTCGCACGCGATGGCCACGGCGATCCGGGGCCTCGAGGCGGCCCGCGGGCGCACGGGCGTGCTGGTCGGCGGCCGGGCGACGCTGGAGGACGCCTACGCCTACTCGAAGTTCGCCCGAATCGTGCTGGACAGCAACGACATCGACTTCCGCGCCCGCCCCAGCTCGGCCGAGGAGGCCGGCTTCCTGGCGGCACACATCGCCGGCCGGCGCAATGTCAGCTATTCCGATCTGGAATCCGCGCCGGTGGTGGTGCTCGTCGGCTTCGAGCCCGAGGACGAGTCCCCGATCGTGTTCCTGCGACTGCGCAAGGCCGCCCGCAAGCGCGGGCTGCCGGTGTACGCGATCGCGCCGTTCGCCACGCGGGCGCTGGTGAAGATGTCGGGCCGGCTGATCAAGACCGCTCCGGGGGGCGAGGCCGCGGCGCTGGACGCGCTGGGCACCGGCGAGGTGGGCGACCTGCTCTCCTCCCCGGGCGCGGTCATCATGGTCGGGGAACGGCTGGCCACGGTGCCCGGCGGGCTGTCCGCCGCCGCCCGGCTCGCCGACGCCACCGGGGCCCGGCTGGCGTGGGTGCCGCGGCGCGCCGGCGAGCGCGGCGCGCTGGAGGCCGGCGCGCTGCCCACCCTGCTGCCCGGCGGCCGCCCGCTTGACGACGAGGCCGCCCGCGCACAGATCGCGGCGGCGTGGCACGTCTCCGAATTGCCTTCCGCCGGTGGGCGTGACGTCGAGGGCATCCTCGCCGGCGCCGCCGACGGGACGCTGGGCGCCCTGCTGGTCGGCGGCGTCGAACCCGACGACTTCGCCGATCCCCAAGCCGTGCTGGCCGCGCTGGACTCCGCTGGCTTCGTGGTCAGCCTGGAGCTGCGGGGCAGCGCGGTGACCGAGCGCGCCGACGTGGTGTTCCCGGTCGCGCCGACGACGCAGAAGGCCGGCGCCTTCGTCAACTGGGAGGGCCGCTACCGCCCCTTCGAACCCGCGCTGCGCGGCACCATCGCGCAGGCCAGCCAGTCCGACCACCAAGTACTCGACGCGCTGGCCGAGGAGATGGGCGTCTATCTCGGCCTGTCGACCGCCGAAGCGGCCCGCACGGAACTGGCCGGGCTGGGCACCTGGGACGGCGGCTGGGCGTCCGGCCCGTCCGTCGCGACCCCGGAGCCGACCCAGCCCGGTGCGGGTGAAGCCGTGCTCACCGGCTGGCGGATGCTGCTCGACAACGGCCGGATGCAAGACGGCGAGCCGCATTTGGCCGGCACCGCACGCAAACCCGCGGTTCGGCTGTCGGCAGACACGGCCGCCGAAATCGGCGCCGCCGACGGCGACGCGGTGACCGTCAGCACGCCGCGCGGATCGATCAGCCTGCCGCTGATCATCACCGACATGCCCGACCGGGTGGTGTGGCTTCCGCTGAACTCGCCGGGTTGCGCCGTGCACCGGCAGCTGGGCGTAAGCCTGGGCAGCACAGTGAAAATCGGAGTGGGATCATGACGACGAGCTCCTTGTCCGCATTCGGGCACGACACCTGGTGGCTGGTGCTGGGCAAGGCGCTGGCCATCTTCGTGTTCCTCATGCTCAACGTGCTGGTCGCGATCCTGCTGGAACGCAAGATCCTGGGCTGGATGCAGCTGCGGCCCGGTCCCAACCGGGCGGGACCGTGGGGCACGCTGCAAAGCCTCGCCGACGGAATCAAGTTGGCGCTCAAGGAAACCATCACCCCCGGCGGTGTCGACAAGTTCGTCTACTTCGCGGCTCCGGTCATCTCGACGATCCCGGCGTTCACCGCGTTCGCGTTCATCCCGTTCGGCCCGGTGGTGTCGGTGTTCGGCCACCGCACCCCGCTTCAGCTGACCGACCTGCCGGTCGCGGTGCTGTTCATTCTCGGGCTGTCGGCCATCGGGGTGTACGGCATCGTGCTGGGCGGCTGGGCATCCGGGTCCACCTACCCGCTGCTGGGCGGCGTGCGCTCCACCGCCCAGGTCATCTCCTACGAGGTGGCGATGGGGCTGTCGTTCGCGGCGGTGTTCCTCTACGCCGGTTCGATGTCCACGTCGGAGATCGTCGCCGCACAGGACCGGGTCTGGTACGTGTTCCTGCTGCTGCCGTCGTTCGTGATCTACCTGATCTCGATGGTCGGTGAAACCAACCGGGCCCCATTCGATTTGCCCGAGGCCGAGGGCGAACTGGTCGCCGGCTTCCACACCGAGTATTCGTCGCTGAAGTTCGCGATGTTCATGCTCGCCGAGTACGTCAACATGATGACGGTGTCGTCGCTGGCCACCGCGTTGTTCTTCGGAGGCTGGCACGCGCCCTGGCCGATCAACATGTGGGCGGGCGCCAACACCGGGTGGTGGCCGGTGCTCTGGTTCACCGCCAAGATGTGGACCTTCCTGTTCATCTACTTCTGGCTGCGGGCCTCGCTGCCCCGGCTGCGCTACGACCAGTTCATGGCGCTGGGCTGGAAGCTGCTGATCCCCGCCTCACTGGTCTGGGTGTTGATCGCGGCCGTGATTCGGACCATGCAGAACCAGGGGTATGCGCATTGGACCCCGGTGCTGGTGGTCAGCAGCATCGTGTTCGCGACGGCACTGGTGCTGTTGTTGCGAAAACCGTTCGCCACGCCGGGTATTCGCGCGCTGGAGCGACAGCTCCGCCGCCAGGCCAAACAGCTGCCTGCCGGACAGACCTCCACACCCGTATTCCCGACACCGCCGCTGCCGATGAAGTCCCTGGCGGCCGCGAGCAAGGAGAAAGCACGTGGCTAAGTTCCTAGACGCCGTCGCCGGATTCGGCGTGACGTTCGGATCGATGTTCAAGAAGAACGTCACCGAGGAGTATCCGGAGAAGCCGGGCCCGGTGGCGCCGCGCTATCACGGCCGTCACCAGCTCAACCGGTACCCGGACGGTCTGGAGAAGTGCATCGGGTGCGAGTTGTGCGCGTGGGCCTGCCCGGCCGACGCGATCTACGTCGAGGGCGCGGACAACACCGAGGAGCTCAGGTATTCGCCCGGGGAACGGTACGGACGGGTCTATCAGATCAACTACCTGCGCTGCATCGGTTGCGGCCTGTGCATCGAGGCCTGCCCGACCCGCGCGCTGACGATGACCAACGACTACGAGATGGCCGACGACAACCGCGCCGACCTGATCTACGAGAAGGACCGGCTGCTGGCTCCCCTGCTGCCCGACATGACCGCGCCGCCGCACCCGCGCGCGCCCGGTGCCACCGACAAGGACTACTACCAGGGCAACGTCACCGCGGACGGCCTCAAGGAGACCGAGAAGGCCGGGGAATCCCGGTGACTGGAGTGACAAGCCAGCTCCTGGCTTCCGACACCATCGTGCGCACCTCCACCGGTGAAGCGGTGGCGTTCTGGGTGCTGGGCGCGCTCGCGCTGATCGGCGCGATCGGGGTGGTGCTCGCGGTCAACGCCGTGTACTCAGCGATGTTCCTGGCGATGACCATGATCATCCTGGCGGTGTTCTACATGATCCAGGACGCGCTGTTCTTGGGTGTCGTCCAGGTCGTCGTCTACACCGGCGCGGTGATGATGCTGTTCTTGTTCGTGCTGATGCTGATCGGCGTGGACTCCGCGGAATCCCTGAAGGAAACGCTGCACGGTCAGCGCATCGCCGCGGTCCTGGCCGGGATCGGCTTCGGCGTTCTGCTGATCGCGGCGATCGGCACCGCCGCGACCGTCGGCTTCGCGGGCCTGACCACCGCCAACGCCAACGGCAACGTGGAAGGGCTTGCGGCGCTCGAAGCGTTCGCGGTGGGCCAGCACCATCGCGCCGATGGCCGCGGTGATCAGCAGCGCGCTGGTGAGTTCGAACGCCCAGACGTACCGCGAGAAGATCAGCGCCGCAAGCCCTTCCACGTTGCCGTTGGCGTTGGCGGTGGTCAGGCCCGCGAAGCCGACGGTCGCGGCGGTGCC
>NZ_LZJA01000201.1:0-36320 GCF_001666785.1 Mycobacterium sp. E3305
ACCCAGTTTTACGAGGCCAAGTCGTATCCGACGTTCACCCCGGTCGGCCCCGAACTGGTGCTGCTCACGCGCCGACGATGAGCTTCCCGGTGGCCGGCACACTGATGGTGGAGCCCACCGAGAGCGAGACCCTGACCGAGGTCGACGCCTTCTGCGAGGCCATGATCGCCATCCGCCGCGAGATCGACCGGGTGGGCGCGGGGGAGTGGCCGGTGGAGGACAATCCGCTGCGCGGCGCGCCGCACACGGCGGAATGCCTGCTGGTCTCCGATTGGGAGCACCCGTACACGCGGGAAGAGGCCGCCTATCCGCTGGGCAAGAACTTCCGGCCGAAGGTGTGGCCGCCGGTGCGGCGCATCGACGGCGCCTACGGCGACCGCAACCTGGTCTGCTCGTGCCCCCCGGTGGAGGCCTTCGCGTAAGTCCGCCCGGTCAGCCGAAACGCTCGACGGTCGCCGCGGCGATCTGATCGGGCGCGTCCTCCTGGATGAAGTGCTTGGCGTCGGGCAGTTCGACCAGGACGTGGTCGGGGAAGGTCGCCCGCATCCGGGGCAGGGTCGGGCCGGGCCGGAAGGCGAAGTCCTTCATGCCCCAGACGAACAGGGCGGGTTTGGCGCCGAGCTTCGCGGGCACGTCGCGGGCGAGGCGCGCCAGCAGGGGTTCGGCGGCCAGGATCTGCCTGGGCATCTCGGCGACGCCCCTGCGCGCGTCGGGGCTGGGCTGCACGGCGCGGTAGTGCTCCATCACCGCCTCGCTCGGGCGATGCCGGGTGCCGGCGGGAACGAGTCGCTCGACGAAGAAGTTGCGGCGCAGGATCGCGTACTGCAGCGGCGGGCTGGACATCACCCGGCTGAACACCTTGGTCGTGAACACGTCGGTGGGCCAGAACCAGGTGTTGCCCAGGATGACGCCGCGCACCCGCTCGGCCCGCTCCACCGCGACCGCCATGCTGATCGGGCCGCCCCAGTCCTGGCCCATCGTCAGGTAGCCCTCCAACTCCAGGTGGTCGACGAACTCGCCGAGCACCCGGGCGTGCTCCTCGATGGTGTATCCGAACGCCGCGGGCCGATCCGATAGCCCGAACCCCAGGTAATCCGGTGCGATGCAGCGGAACCGGTCCCGCAGCGCGATGACGATGTTGCGATACAGGAAGCTCCAGGTTGGGTTGCCATGCCACAACACAAGCGGGGGCCCTGAGCCCTCGTCGATGTAGTGCAGCCGGCCCCGCGAGCTGTCGAACCAGCACGACTGGAACGGGTAGAGCCGTGGGTCGGGCGTGAAATCGATGCTCATGGCGCTCCTTCGCTCGCGCCCATGATGCTAGGCCCCGAGTGCGACATCAGCCGGGCCGCAGCGGACGTCAGTACCGGCCGAAGGCGAGGGCGACGTTGTGCCCGCCGAACCCGAACGAATTGTTGATGGCGTATCGGAAATTGCCGCGCCGTGGATTGCCCGACACCACGTCCAAATCGATTTCCGGGTCCAGGTTTTGCAGATTCAGCGTCGGCGGAACGATCTGATCGCGCAACGCCAGCACGGTCAGGATCGACTCCACCGCGCCCACCGCGCCGACGGAATGCCCCAGCGCGGACTTCGGCGCGTACACCGCGGGCCTGTTGTTGCCCAACGCGTTGTTGATGGCCTTGGCCTCGGCCAGGTCACCGATCTGCGTCCCGGTGGCGTGGGCGTTGACGTGGTCGATGTCGTCGGGCGTGAGACCCGCGAGCTGGATGGCGCGGGTCATCGCCCCCGTGCGGGATGCAGAACGTCTTGTGCAGGTTCAGGTGGCTCACGTCGCCGCCGAACTTCCCGGGCCGGGCCAGGCCGACCAGCGCGTTGAGGTTCGCCCCGTCCACGTAGACCTGGCCCCCGGCGTCGTGGACGGCCGCGCAGATCTCGGCGATGTCGTGCTCGTAGACGCCGTGGGTGGACGGATAGGTGATCATCAGCGTCGACAACTCGTCGCCGTGCTGGTTGACCTTGGCGCGCAAATCGTCGAGGTCGACGTCGCCGTTGTCGTGGCAGGCGACCACGACCACCCGCATGCCGGCGAGCGCCGCCGACGCCGCGTTGGTGCCGTGCGCGCTGGACGGGATCAGGCAGATGTTGCGGTGCGGTTCGCCGCGGCTGGCGTGATAGTCGTGGATGGCCAGCAGGCCGGCGTACTCGCCCTGCGAGCCGGCGTTGGGCTGCAGGGACACCGCGTCGTAACCGGTGATGTGCACCAGCCAGGTCTGAAGGTCACTGATCAGCAGACGCAGTCCCGGGGTGTCCGAGGCCGGCGCGAACGGATGCTGGCGGGCGAATTCCGGCCAGGTGATCGGCTCCATCTCGGCGGCGGCGTTGAGCTTCATCGTGCACGAGCCGAGCGGAATCATGCTGCGGTCCAAGGCGATATCTTTATCCGCCAGCGTGCGCAGATAGCGCATCATCGCCGTCTCGGTGCGGTACTGCGTGAACGCGGGGTGGGTGAGGAACTGCGAGGTGCGGGTCGCGATATCACTGCCGAGTGGCTCGGCGGCCGGCACGCCGAAGGCTTCCAGCACCGCGGCCACGTGGGCCTCCGTGGTGGCTTCGTCGCAGGCCACCGACACGTGATCGGCGTCAACGCGCCACAGGTTGACGCCCTTCGCCTTCGCCGCGGACACCACCTCGTCGGCGCGTCCGGGAACCCGCGCCAGCACGGTGTCGAAGAAGGTGTCGTGCACCAGCGCGTCGCCGAGCGCCGCGGCGATGGCCCCGGCGTGGCCGTGCACGCGGCGGGCGATCGCGGTCAGCCCGTCGGCGCCGTGGTAGCTGGCGTACATCGCGGCCATCACGGCGAGCAGCACCTGTGCGGTGCAGATGTTGCTGGTCGCCTTGTCGCGGCGGATGTGCTGCTCGCGGGTCTGCAACGCCAGCCGGTAGGCCGGTGACCCGTCGGCGTCCAGCGAGACGCCCACCAGCCGACCCGGCAGCTGGCGGGCGTGCTTGGCGTGCACCGACAGGTATCCGGCGTGGGGGCCGCCGAATCCCATTGGCACGCCGAACCGTTGGGTCGTTCCGAACGCGACGTCGGCGCCGATGTCGCCCGGCGGGGTGATCAGCGTGCACGCCAGCAGGTCGGCGCCGATCGCGATCAGCGCGCCACGGTCGTGGGCCTGCTCCACCAGGGCCGCCCAGTCGGTGATCCGGCCGCTCGCGCCGGGCAGCTGGGTGATCACGCCGAAGAAGTCACCGTCGGGAAGGCCATCGCTCAGGTCGGCGGTGACGATCTCGATGCCCAACGGCGCAGCCCGCGTGGCCAAGACGGCCGCCGTCTGGGCGAACAGATCGGCGTCGACGGCCAGCCGGTTCGAGCTACCGCGGGTCGCGCGGTGCATCAGAGTCATGGCCTCGGCGGCGGCGGTGCCCTCGTCGAGCATCGACGCGTTGGCGACTTCCAGCCCGGTCAAATCGGCCACCATCGTCTGGAAATTCAGGAGCGCCTCCAGCCGGCCCTGGCTGATCTCCGGCTGGTACGGGGTGTAGGCGGTGTACCAGGCCGGGTTCTCCAGCACGTTGCGCAGCAGCACCGGCGGGGTGAGCGTGTCGTAGTAGCCCTGCCCGATCATCGAGACGGCCACCGTGTTGGCCTCCGCGAGCGCCCGCAGCTCGGCCCGCGCCTCGGCCTCGGTGACGGCCGGCGGCAACTCATCCAGACCCGGTGCCGCGCCGCCGCCGGTGAGCTTGTCGAGGATGCCCGCGGGGACGGCCTTGGCGGCCAGTTCGTTCAGCGAATCGACACCGATGACGGACAGCATCGTCGCGACGGCTTGGCCATCCGGGCCGATGTGCCGGGCTGCGAAGGTTGATTGGTCGGGCACTGGCGAACTCCTGGCTGTGGCATCGACAAAGGCAGAGGACAAGCGGCCCTCTCCCTCTGTCTTCACCCGTTCGCCGGGCGCCTGAGAGATTCGGCGCGAGATGCTGCCTCGCGCCTTTCCCCATCGGCGGGTGCCGACCGCCGGGGCCGGCACCGCTTTCCAGAGGCATCGTTAACCCGCGCGGTCCGGGTGCCTGAGAGGTTAGCGGAGAGGTGTTGCTCCTTCGGC
Source organism: Mycobacterium sp. E3305 (assembly GCF_001666785.1). Lineage (NCBI taxonomy): Bacteria > Bacillati > Actinomycetota > Actinomycetes > Mycobacteriales > Mycobacteriaceae > Mycobacterium > Mycobacterium sp. E3305. Next base: position 4,074 of record NZ_LZJA01000201.1, read on the forward strand.
GTCCGTGACTGGCCGTCACGAAACTCTCCCGCACGAGTGCGATGCGTCGTCCAGTTTACCCGGCCCGGGTCAATTCGCCGCGAGCGTGCGTGTCTGTACCGCGACACGCCGCAAAGCGTGTACGGCAGCGCACGTTCGCGCACAGGGGCGGCGCGGGCGCGGTTAACCGATCTTGCGGTCGCGGTGCTTGCGGCGCGAGGCCAGCTCGTCTTCCGGGGCGGCGATCGACTCGCCCCCGTCGGCGCGCTCCCCGGGGAAGTCGGCGATGACGCCGGTCAGCTCCCGCATGGCGCCCGACACGGCGATGCCGAACACGCCCTGCCCACCCTGCAGGAGGTCGACGACCTCTTCGGCCGACGTGCACTCGTAAACCGTGGTGCCGTCGGAGAACAACGTGATGTTGGCCAGGTCCTGGACGCCGCGCTGACGCAGGTGATCGACGGCAACCCTGATGTTGTGCAGCGAGATTCCGGTGTCGAGAAGCCGCTTGACGATCTTGAGCACCAGGATGTCTTTGAACGAGTAGAGCCGCTGGCTGCCGGAGCCCGCCGCGCTGCGGATCGACGGCACCACCAGCGAAGTGCGCGCCCAGTAGTCCAACTGCCGGTAGGTGATTCCGGCGATCTGGCAGGCGCTGGGGCCGCGGTAGCCGACGAGCTCGTCCGGCACGGAGTCGTCGGGAAACAGTCCGGGCTGCACGGGCGCTTCCGGCGCGGCGGTCGCGTGGTCAGCTAGGTCCAGCTGTTCTTGGCGTGGCTGCTCGCTCACGGTGCTTCCTCTCGCCGATCGCGCTTTCGTTTCCAGCTGCGTACTGGCTGCGTCGCAGCCACGTTTGCTCAGGCCCGAGTGCTAGAGAGCTTACGCTGTTCGATAGCTACCGCGCCCTTAAGTCGTGATCAAAGTATGGCTGCCGCCGGGCAAAGTGAGGGCGCTATCCGCCAGGCGTGTCGACATCCCGGGGGCAAGTGAGACGGATCCGTGATGTCGGTGTCCAGGGTAGTACCCGCCGACGGGGTTCGCGAAGCCGCTGGAAGGGGCCGGAATGGCGTTACGTGGCCTTGAAATCGTCGGGCGAGACGCTGTCGAGAAACTCCTTGAACTTCTCCACCTCGTCCTCGCGGACGGCAGTGCCGCCCTCTTCGTCGGTCTCGTCGGGGATGAGCAGACCGGCCTGGGCCAGCACGGCCTCCTCGACGTAGATCGGGACGCCGACGCGCAGCGCTATCGCGACCGAATCCGAGGGCCGCGCCGACACCGTTATGTTGCGGTCGAAGACCAGGTCGGCGTAGAAGGTGCCCTCCTGAAGGTCGACGATCCGCACCTCTTTCAGCGAATGGCCAAGCGCGGCAATGACATCCCTGATCAGATCGTGCGTCAGCGGACGCGGCGGCTCGACGCCCTGCTGCTCGAGGGCGATGGCGGCAGCCTCCGATTGGCCAATCCAGATCGGCAGGTATCGGTCGCCGTCGGTTTCGCGCAGTAACAGGACCGGCTGGTTCTGCGGCTGCTCAACGCGAATGCCGACAACACGAACTTCACCCATTTGTGTCTGCCCTCCGCATATGCTGCCGTGTCGGTTCTTGGCGCAACGGCGACGCCGAATTTCCGCTGAGCCGCTGAAAACCAAGCTATCGACGAAGTCTAGTCCTCAGCGATGCAGAACGTCGCGAACGGCGGATTTGATCAGCGACGTGTGCAACGTGATGGCGAGGGCCGCCACCTCGCGCGCCAGGTCGTCGGCGCGGTCCCGCGCTCCGGTCTTGCCGGCTTTGACTATCGGCCCGGCGATTTGGGCGATCAGGTCCGACTGCCGGTCCGCCGCCGAGCGAAACGCCCGCAGGTGTCGCGGCTCGACACCGTATTCCGACAGCGCCCGCGCGCATTGCAGGATCACGACGGCGTGTTCGTCGAAGAAGCCGCCCGGGCCGGTGGTGATAACCCCCGCCTTGAGCAGCGCCGTCAACAGGTCCTCACCCACCCCCGAACGCTCCAGCAGGTCTTCCCGGCTCAACCGGATGCTCGATGGCGCGACCGCGGCGGTGTCCGATCCGGCCCCGGTGTCCGGCTCGGCGGCGGTCTCCCCGACGCCCGCCACGGACACCAGACGTGGGGCGGCGTAGGGCGAGCCGAAGGGCGGCAGCTCGCCATCGGGCTGCGCGTCCAATTGCGCCCGGATGACCTTGAGCGGCAGGTAATGATCGCGCTGCGCGGTGAGGATGAACCGCAGCCGGGCGCAGTCGTAAGCGGTGAATCTCCGATAGCCCGACGCGGCGCGCTGTGGCGTCACCAGTCCTTCGGCCTCCAAGAAGCGAATCTTGGAGATCGTGACATCGGGAAAGTCCGGCCTCAACAGTTCCAGGACCGCCCCAATCGACATCCCGGCCAGTGCCGGGCTATCGGGTGCGCTCACTAGCCTCCGGATCCTCCGTCCTCACCCTGCTTGGGCCCGGTCAAAAACACCAAGCGGAACTTGCCGATCTGCACCTCGTCGCCGTTGGCGAGCACCGCCGAGTCGACGGGCTCCCGGTTGACGTAGGTGCCATTCAGGCTACCGACATCCACCACGTTGAATTCGTTGTTTTCCAACCTGAATTCGGCGTGTCGGCGGCTGACGGTGACGTCGTCGAGGAAGATGTCGCTGTCGGGATGCCGACCGGCGGACGTGATGGGCTGATCGAGCAGGAAGCGTGACCCGGCGTTCGGTCCCCGTTTGACGACCAGCAGCGCCGAACCGGCCGGCAGGCCCTCCACCCCGGAAACCGCGCTCTCGGTGCCCGCCTGCGCGGGCGCATCGAGTTCGTTGAGGAAGTCGGCGCGGAAGACCGAAGTCGTCTCCACCGTGACTTCGTCAGAGGTCTGGTCGTTGTCCATGTCCGTCACGCGCTGCTCCTCACTGGCCGCTGTGGCGTTGTCTGACCGGGCCGCTCGGCCGGCTGCTCACTGGGTTTACTGGCCCGGCACTGCCGATTGCTAAGACTGCTGCCTTCAAGTGTCGATCTGTCGACGGTACCGCGCATAGGTCCGCAATGTGCCCCCCACCCGACGATCGGCAGACCGATTGTCCGCCTTTCCCCGCCGCCCTTGCACGCCGCTCTCGGCGCCGCGCGGGGCTGGCAGGCAGATTAGCAATCGTCATTCGGTCAGTGTTCCGCGGTAGGCCTCGGCGTCAAGCAGCGACGAGATGGACGACTCCAGGGCGGCTACGTCGGACACCTGGACATCCACGAGCCACCCGGCCCCGTAGGGGTCGGAGTTGACCAGCTGCGGACTGCCTTCCAGATCGGCGTTGACCGCGGAGACCGTGCCCGACACCGGCGCGTACAGATCCGACACCGATTTGGTCGACTCGACCTCGCCGAAGGATTCACCCGCGGTCACCTCGGTGCCGACGTCGGGCAGCTGAACGAAGACGACATCGCCCAGCGCCGACTGCGCGAAGTCGGTGATCCCGACCCGCACGACGTCGTCACCGCTTCGGCGAACCCATTCGTGTTCGGCGGTGTAGTGCAGATCGGGCGGGATATCGCTCACGAGTAATCCTGTTCTGTGCGGATGCGCTCACTTGACGGGCTGAGCGTATTGGTGCGGTTTTGGTTGTCGCAAGGTGGTCACGTCCACTCGGTCGGCCTGCCGCACGGACATCCGCGCGCCCACGCGCTTGATGCTGTCCTCGGCGCCGCCCGGAATGTTCATCGCCGCGGCCAGGGTGGGCGGATCGCCAATGGCCAGAATCGAATACGGGGGCGACAGCGTCTTGGTGTCGACGGTCAGCGACCCGGGCATGCCCACCACCCAGGTATCGACACCCACGCGCACGGACTGGTGTCCATCGTTGATCTCGATCGCCTCGGCGCCGGCGGCGCGCAGTTCGTTGATCACGTCGAGCATCACCTCCGGCGACACGCCGGGCCCGGGGTCGTCGATGGTGACCGTGACGCCTGGCCCGGTGGCGCCCACCGCACCGACCAAGATGGACAGGGCGGCCAGCTTGGCCTGCGCGGCCTGTATGGCGGCCTGGTCGTTGTTGCCCGACGCCTGCAGCGAATTCAGCGTGTTCTGCAATTCATTCACTTCGGCGTTGAGGGTGGCCTCGCGCTGCCGCAAGGAATCCAAGAGCACCAACAAGTCTGCGGGACGCGCCGTTTCCAGCGAATCACCCGACTCGTTCTGGCGGACCTGCGTGACGATGGCGATGCCCAGCAGCAGACACAACAGCACCGCCAACGTCCCGAAAGCCAGCCGGGAACGGCCGCCGCGGACCAGCCCCGACAGTCCGGTGCGGCGCACCGGGCCGATCTCCGGGCGCGGGCGCTTGGACGGCAATTCGTGCCGGCCGTGCGGCGCGCGGCCTTCCGCTTCACCCGTTTCCGCGGCGCCGCCGGGCGGTTCCTCGCTCACGCCGGCCCCACCTTGGCCATGGCGCCGCTTCCCTTCGCTTCGCTCCGCATCGTCACCGGCCGCCCGTCACGCCCCGAACAGCCGGCGGCGCAGCGCGGCGGCATTGCCGAAGATGCGGATGCCCAACACCACGATGATCGCCGTGGACAACTGCGTGCCCACGCCCAATTGGTCTCCGACATAGACGATCAGCGCGGCCACGAAAACGTTGAACACGAACGAGACCACGAAGACCTTCGGGTCGAAGATCCGTTCCAGGTAGGCGCGCAGGCCGCCGAACACGGCGCCGCGCGCCGCCACCACCGCGATCGGCAGGTACGGCTGGACCACCTCGGGCACCGCGGGGTGGAACACCAGGCCCAGCACGATGCCGATCGCCAGCGCCGCGATGCCGATCATGCGCGCTTGCCGTTCCGTGACTCGCACAGGCGAAGATGTCTGCCGAGGACTTTTCTCACTGTGGCCCAATCTGTTTGGCGAACTTGGTATCCCGGATCGATCCGGCGGGAAGTGTCAGCCCGTCGGCGGCGTCCACGGTGACGACGACACCGTAGGAGACCTCGAGGAGCTTGAGGCGCTGCCGGCCCGAGCTCTGGTCGAAGACGTCCCGCATCGCGCGGGGCGGGCCCACCGCGAGAATCGTGTACGGGCTGCTGGTGGGGTTGTTGTCGACCAGGATCGCCCCGCCGGCTTGCCGGATGGTCACATTCGGCCCGATGCGGACGCCGCCGACCGAGATCGCCTCGGCCCCGCTCGCCCACAACGAGTTGACGACCAGCTGCAGGTCCCGGTCCAGGATGATCTGCCTGCTGCCGCTGACCCGCTGCTTGGAGACGTCGGAAAGGTTGGGGCCGGCACCTGGATCGGTCACGGTCACCTTCAAGCCGGGCCCGATGACGGGCCGGCTCGCCGCCGCCAGGCCGAGCGCATCGAGACGGGCCAATAGCCGCTGTCCTTCGGCGTCGTCGGCCAGGGCGCGCCGCTGCACGTCGTCGACTCGAGCGGACAGCTCGCTGCGCCGTTGGGCGAGTTTTGCCGCGGTGCTCTCCGTCGAACGCACGTTGCCCAGCAAGAGCTGCTGCGCGGAGCGCACACCGGGGGCGACCGAGCGCGCCTGCGCGACGGCGGCGGCGAAGACGGTGGCGATCAGCAGCGCCGCCAACGCCTGCCAGAGCCAGCCGAAGGCGCGTTCACGCCCGCCCTCGCGGGTCGAAGCACCGCGACGCTTCTCCGCGGCCGCGGCGTAGCCGGGATCGAGGTGCTCGGAAAGCAGGGCGCGCAGGAGCGAAGGCACCGGGATCAGCTTCGGCCGCGACGCCACGTGTGCGCTGCGGCCGGCGTTGGGGTCGTAGCCGCCCAGCAGGCGGTCAGGGTCAGCCACGATCGACCGCCTCGGGCAGGTGCGCGCCGTGTTTGAGCCGGGGCATTCGGCGGATGACCAGCGTCATCTGCACCACATACAGCGCGAACGCCCACAGATAGCCATACATGCCCCAGATCAGGAAGGCCCAGCCGCAGGCCCCGACCACCCGGCTCCACAGGGCATCCCACGTGCCGAGCAGGACCAGCGGAAAGCCCGACATCAACGCGAACGTGGCGGCCTTGCCGATGTAGGTCACCGGCAGCGCGGACAAGCCGCGGCTCCACAGCAGCGGCAGCGTCGCAGCCAGCAGCCCGTCGCGCGCCAGCAGGATGCCGACGAACCACCACGGCACGATCCCGCTCAGCGCCATCACGACGGGCACGCAGATCATGTAGAGGCGGTCGACCGCCGGATCCAGCAGGACGCCGAGCCGCGAGGACTGGTTGAGCAGTCGGGCGATCTTGCCGTCGGCCCAGTCCGACGCGCCGCTGAACATCAGGATCCCGACCGCCCAACCGTTGGCGTGGGCGAACAGCAGGGCGTAGACGAACACCCCGATGAGCACCAGGCGGATCGCGCTCAACGCGTTGGGCACCGTCAGCACCCGGTCGGATGGAAGCGCCGGCTCCATAAGCCGTGACCTTAACGCGGCCATATTGCGGTCCGTTAAACGGCTTAGCGGAAGACCCCGGGCAGGCTGAGCGTCGACAGCGTGTCGTCCGACAGCGGATTGTCGTTGACCATGTAAGTCCACGTCGAGGTGGGCCGGGCCAGCTTGGACAGATCCAGGCCCTGCTCCTCTTCGAGGACGTTGGCCGTCTCGAACGTCTGCTGCGCGGCCTCGATGGCGTCGGCGGCCAGCGACGCGAACGCATCGACCGCCAGCCGGTGGAACTCGTCCAACGGGTTCTGCCGGCCCAGCGCGCGCAGGTGGATGCTTTCGCGGATGTCCGCCAGGTACGCCAGGTGATCGGCCCACCCGCGGTCGAGGTGGTAGAGCATGATCTGCCGGCAGATCTTCTCCAGACGGTCTTCGGCGATGTCCTTGGACAGCGCCTTGTACCGCTTGGGCGCCAGTTCGGCGAGCTCCTCACGCGCGGTTGCGGTGCGCAGCAACGTGTTCCGGCGATCGACGATGATGGCGCGCTGCTGGGCGATCAGCTGGTTGTAGCGCCAGGTATTGGCGTGCACGTCCAGCATCCGGCCCTCGGCGACGCGCTGGGCGTGGTCGAGCAGCCCGGCCGCTTTGGGGCTGACGATCCGGCCGTCGTCGTCGGTTTCCATCGGCAGCTTGTTGTGGTCGAGGTTGGCCGCGACCACATCGTCTTCCCAGCTCGAGAAGAACACCGACGAGCCGGGGTCGCCCTGGCGGCCGGCGCGCCCGCGCAGCTGGTTGTCCAGCCGCTCGGTGTGATGCCGTCCGGTGCCCACCACGTGCAGGCCGCCGAGCTCGGCTACCCGGTCGTGGTCGGCCTCGTCGGACCCACCGAGCCGAATGTCGGTGCCGCGTCCGGCCATCTGCGTCGAGACGGTGACCACCCCGAACTTGCCGGCCTCGGCGATGACCTCCGCCTCCTCGGCGTCGTTCTTCGCGTTGAGCACCACCGCGGGCACACCGCGGCGCAACAGCCGCTCGTGCAGTTCCTCCGACTCGGCCACGTCGCGGGTCCCGACCAGCACCGGCTGCCCGGTCTCGTGCACCTCGACGATGTGCTCGACGATCCCGTCGTTCTTGGCGGCGGCGGTGATGTAGACGCGGTCGGACTCGTCCTCGCGAATGTTGGGCTCATTCGGCGGAATCGGTGACACGCCGAGCTTGTAGAACTGGCGCAGCTGCTCCCCGGCGGCCAGCGCGGTGCCCGTCATTCCGCACACCGTCTCGTAGCGGTTGATCAATGCCTGGACCGTGATCGTGTCGAGCACTTCCCCGGTTTCGGTGGTCTCGATCCCCTCCTTCGCCTCGACGGCCGCCTGCAGGCCGTCGGGCCAGCGCTGCAGTTGCGCGATGCGGCCGCGCGCGGCGTTGATCAGGTGCACCGCGTCGTCCCGGACGATGTAGTGCACGTCGCGCTGCAGCAGCACGTGCGCGTGCAGCGCGACGTTGACCTCGGTCAGGGTCGTGCCGACGTGCTCCTCGGAGTAGAGGTCGATGCCGCCGAGCGCCTTCTCCACCTTGCGCGCCCCGACGTCGGTCAGATGGACGTTGCGGCTGTCGGAGTCGGTGTCGTAATCCGTTTCCGGGGACAGTTCGCCGACCAGCTTGATGATCTCCAGCCGCGGGGTCTCCCGGTGTGTGGTGCCCGCCAGCACCAGCGGCACCAGGGCCTCGTCGACGAGCACCGAGTCGGCCTCGTCGATCAGGGCCACGTCGGGGTTCGGCGACACCAGGTCGTCGACGTCGACCACGAGCTGGTCGCGCAGCACGTCGAAACCGATCTCGTTGACCGAGGCGTAGGTGACGTCGCAGCCATAGGCGGCGCGACGCTCCTCGCTGGTCGACTCGGCGGTGATCCAGCCGACCGTCAGCCCCATCGCCTCGAGCAGGGGGCCCATCCACTCCGCGTCGCGGCGGGCGAGGTAGTCGTTGATCGTCACCACGTGCACGTGGCGCCCGGCGAGGGCGTAGCCGGCCGCCGCGATCGCCCCGGAGAGCGTCTTGCCCTCACCGGTGGCCATTTCGATGACGTCGCCGGCGAGCATTCGCAGCGCACCGAGCAGCTGCACGTCGAACGGGCGCAGCGTGGTCGCCCGTTCGGCCGCCTCCCTGGCGATCGCCAGGAATTGCGGGATGTCCTCAGACTCGGCGAGGTCGTCTAGCTTGAGCAGCTTGGCGGCCTTCCGCAGCTGCTCGTCGGTGAGCCCGGCGGCCTCCTCGTCGTATTCGGACGAGTCGGTGACCTGGGAAAGGGAGCGGTTGCGGTTCTTCTCGGTGCTGGCGCCGAGCAGTCGCCAAAATCGGCTGCTCAGGCGGCCGGGTTGCGCGCGGGTGGTCTTTGGCACAGGTCAACGGTACGCGAGCCGCCCGCCGGCGCGACCGTGCGTGTCTGCCCGGCGACACGCCGCAGACGGTGGCATTTTCAGCACCTTCGCGGCCCCGCCCGGCACGTCAAGCGAGGTTGGATCGGCGTGGGTAGGCGACGCCGGGGTCGGTGAGCACGTTGACCACCGACGGCAGGCCGCTGGCGAAGGCGCGTTCCAGCGCGGGCCGCAGCTCCGCCGGCGCGGAGACCAGCTCGCCGTGGCCGCCCAGGGCGCGCACCACCTCGTCGTAGCGGGTGCCCGGCCGCAGTTCCGCCACCACCGAATAGCCGTACAGCGCCTCCATCGGATGTTTCTCCAACGCCCAGATCCCGTTGTTGCCGACCACCGAGACCACGGGCACGTTGTGCCGGACCAGGGTGTCCCATTCCATGCCGCTGAACCCGAAGGCGCCGTCGCCCTGCAGCAGGACGACCTGACGGTCCGGCCGGGCCAGCTTGGCGGCCAGCGCGTAACCGGGGCCCGAGCCGAGGCAGCCGAAGGGGCCGCTGTCCAGCCAGCAGCCCGGCTGATAGCTGTCGATCACCCGGCCGGCGTAGGACCCGAAGTCGCCGGCGTCGATGACGACGATGGCGTCGCGGTCCAGCATCGGCGCCAGCTCCGCGTACACCCGCATGGGATGCAGCGGCACGCGCTCGTCGGCCAGATCGGCCTTTTCCTTTCCGCGCGCGGCGGTCTCGGCGGTGCGCAGTTCGTCGATCCAGTCGCGGTGGTCGGTCCCGCCCCCGGACGCGAGGGCCGCGAGTATGGACAACAGGTCGCCGTAGAGCTCGGCTTCGACCGGGCGCGGATGCCTGCGTTCGGGTTCGGCGCGGTCCACCACGATGAGCCGGGTCTGCGGCCCGAACACCCCGCCGAAGCCCAGCCGGAAATCCATCGGCACCCCGACGATCAGCGCAACATCGGCCTCGCCCAACGCTTTTCCTCGCACCCGAGAGAACGCCAACGGGTGATCGGCGGGCACCGCGCCGCGGGCCATCCCGTTCATCAGGACCGGGATCTGGAGTTCCTCGGCGAGGCGCAGCAGGGCGGCCTCCCCGTGCCCCCACCAGACGTTGGTGCCGGCCATGATGACCGGCCGCCGGGCCGCCGACAGCAGGCTCGCGGCGCGGCCCAGGGCGGCGCCGTCCAGGTCGTCCACGCCGGGACCCGCCGGCAGGTCGGTGAGGGCACCGGGACGCCCGTGATCCTCGGACATGGAAAACACGTGGTCCATGGGGAAGTCGACGAAGCCGACCCCCGAGGGTGCGCCGACCGCCGCCCGCAACGCCTCGTCGACGAGCCGGCCGGCGTCCTCGGCGGACTGCGCCGTCGCGGCGAAGCGGGCCAGCGGCGCCACGAACGGCACGTGGTCGATCTCCTGCAGCGAACCCATTCCCCACCGCCCGGCCGGTGCCCGGCCGCCCAGCACGACGAGCGGCGACTGGTTCTGCTGTGCGGCCGCCATCGCGCTCATCCCGTTGGTGACGCCCGGTCCCGCCGTGAGTGCGGCGACGCCGGGCACCCGCGTCACTTTCGACCATCCTTCGGCGGCGAAGGCCGCGGTCTGCTCGTGGCGGGTATCGATCAGCCGGATCCCCTCCTCGCGGCAGCCGTCGTAGACCGAGAACAGGTGGCCGCCGGACAACGTGAAGAGGGTGTCTACACCGCTGGCCCGCAGGCGCCGCGCGATGAGCCGGCCGGCGTGCAATGTTTGGGTGGGAATGGCGTCGGTGCTCATAACCGCAGCCTATCCAGATCCTTCGGGTACCTTCGCCGGAGGATTTGAAGTGCCAGCCGAGTCCACCAGCGCGACCGTGAGGAGACAGCGACCATGGGTCCAAAGCCGTTCAAGCCCTCGATCAACTGGTCGGCGGCGGCCGTGGATTCCCTGCGGTGGGTCGCCATCGCCTGGCTGATCAGCGCCGTCTGTCTGTTCGTCGCGTTGGTGCTGTTCAGATATCTCACCCCGTGGGGGCGGCAGTTCTGGCGGATCACGCGCGGGTACTTCGTCGGGGCGCGCAGCGTCGGCGTGTGGCTGATGCTCGGCGTGCTGTTGCTGTCGGTGCTGCTCTCGGTCCGGCTGACGGTGTTGCTCAGCTACCAGGGCAACGACCTGTACACGGCGGTGCAGAAGGCGGTCCAGGGCATAGCGGCCGACGACGACGCGGTCAAACAGTCCGGCATTCATGGCTTCTGGATGTCCATCGCGATCTTCAGCGTGCTGGCCACCCTGTACGTCATCCGGTTCATGATCGACATCTACCTGACCCAGCGGTTCATCATCGCCTGGCGCATATGGCTGACGTCGCATCTCACCGACGACTGGCTTGACGGCCGGGCCTATTACCGGGACCTGTTCATCGACAACACGATCGACAACCCCGACCAGCGCATCCAGCAGGACATCGACATCTTCACCGCGAACGCGGGCGGCACGCCGAACATCCCGTCCAACGGGACCGGCAGCACGTTGCTGTTCGGGGCCGTCAACGCGGTCGCCTCGGTGATCTCCTTCGCCGCGATTCTGTGGAACCTGTCGGGAAACCTCAACGTGTTCGGCGTCGACTTTCCGCGCGCGATGTTCTGGACGGTCCTGGTCTACGTGTTCATCGCCACGCTGGTCGCGGTGTGGCTGGGACATCCGCTGATCCGGCTGAGCTTCAACAACGAGAAACTGAACGCCGCGTTCCGCTATGCCTTGGTGCGACTGCGCGACGCCGCCGAGGCCGTGGGCTTCTACCGCGGTGAGCGCGTCGAGCGGACGCAACTGTGGCGGCGGTTCACGCCGATCATCGACAACTACCGCAAGTTCGTGCGCCGGACCATCATCTTCAACGGGTGGAACTGGTCGGTGTCCCAGGCGATCGTCCCGCTGCCTTGGGTGATTCAGGCGCCGCGGCTGTTCGCCGGGCAGATCGACTTCGGCGACGTCGGCCAGAGCGCGACCGCCTTTGGCAACATTCACGATTCACTGTCCTTCTTCCGCAACAACTACGACGCCTTCGCCGCCTTCCGGGCGGCCATCATCCGGTTGCACGGCCTGGTCGACGCCAACAGTCAGGGCCGCGCGCTGCCGACCATGCTGGTCAAGCCGAGCGAGGAGACGGCCGTCGAGCTGCGCGACGTCGAGGTGCGCACGCCGGGCGGCGACCGGCTGATCGATCCGCTGGATGTTCAACTGGCCGAAGGTGACTCGCTGGTGATCACCGGACGCTCCGGCGCGGGCAAGACCACGCTACTGCGCAGCCTGGCCGAGTTGTGGCCGTATGCGTCCGGGACCCTGTGCCGTCCCGACGGCGAGAACGCGACGATGTTCCTCTCGCAATTGCCCTACGTGCCGCTGGGCAGCTTGCGCACCGTCGTGTGCTATCCGAACTCGCCGGACGGAGTTTCCGATGACGAATTGCAGGAGGTGCTCACCAAAGTCGCGCTGGCCCCCCTGCTCGACCGGCTCGACGAGGAGCGCGATTGGGCCAAGGTGCTCTCCCCCGGCGAACAGCAGCGGGTCGCTTTCGCGCGGATCCTGCTGACCAAACCGAAGGCCGTCTTCCTGGACGAGGCCACCTCCGCGCTCGACGAGGGCCTGGAATTCGCGCTCTATCAATTGGTTCGGACCGAGCTCCCGGACTGCGTCGTGGTCAGCGTCAGTCATCGGCCCACCGTCGAGCAGCATCACGAACAACAGCTGCAATTGCTCGGCGGCGGCCCCTGGCGGTTGGGCCCCGTGGAGGAGAAGAAGGAGCCCGCGGGCGTCTAACGCCTTCGCGCTCCGGCGCGGTGTCTTACCGCTCCTGCGCGCTCCCGGCGCCGTGCGCCGCGTGCGCTCCGGCGCGGCGCCCGAAGAACGAGCCCTCCCCCAGTTGGGTGCCGCTCGCGTAGCCCTTGCCGTCCTGGGCGATGTTGGAGGCGCAGGCGCCGGCCGCATACAAGCCGGGCACGACGGTGCCGTCTTCGCGCAGCACCTCGCCGTCGACGGACGTGGCCAGACCACCGATCGTGAAACCGGCATACATCGCCTTGCCCAGTGACATGTCGAACGCGCCCCAGGGGCCTTGATCCTGCGCCGCAAGGAATTCGGGCTGCTTGTGAAAGTCGGGGTCCTCGCCGCGGGCGGCGTTGGCGTTGTAGCGGTCGAGCGTTGCCACCAGGTTGCCCTCCGGAATGCCAAGCGCCGCTTCCATTTCCGGGACGGTTTCCCAGCCGTCGATCAGCGGAACCAGCGGCATCTTCGGGTGCTCCAGGTGCGCCTCGTCGACGATGAGGAACGCCGCGCTGTCGGGCTGGTCCATGATGAACCCGGAAGTCCGCGAATGGTAGGAATCTTCGGCGACGAAACGCTGGCCGAGCTTGTTGACGATGATGCCGGTCAACAGGATCGACGGCGGGTAGGGCGGCGCCGTGATGAAGATCTGGTCCATGTGTTCGGTTGCGCCGCCTGCCGAAACGCCCAGCCGGATGCCGAGGCCGTCGTCGTAGGTATTGCCCAGCACGAACGGCTTCTCGGCCAGCTTCGGCGTGTACTTGGCAACCATCTCGGGGTTCATCACGAATCCCCCGGCGGCAATGATCACCGACTTTGCTTTGATCGCACCGGTTTCGGCGAAGTGCTTCCACATCACACCGCTGACGGAACCCGAACCGTCCAGGATGAGCTCGGTGGCTCCGGTCTCGTACCGGATCTGGACGCCCAAGCTGGCGGCGCGCTTCAGCAGCAGATCGATGACCATGCTGGCGCCCCCGGTGTCACCGGGCACCGGCACCTTGTGCCCGCGCGGCGCGGGCACGGCCTGCTCCAGGAAGGGCCACACCTTCTCGTTGCCGGTGAACATCAGGCCCTCGGTGTTGGGCTGGATGACAGCCTTGCCCGGGAAGTAGCTGCGCTCGAACTGAAAGCCCAAGTCTTCCAACCAATCGAAATGCTCGACGCTGCCCTCGCAGTAGGCCCGAATCTTCTCGTGGTCCGGCTGCCGGGACACGGCGACCAGGTACTTGTACATCTCCTCGGGCGAATCGGGGTGGCCGGTCGCCCGCTGGACCGCCGTGCCCCCACCGAGGTAAAAGTGGCCGCCCGCAAGCGAAGTCGTGCCGCCCGCCACGGCGGCGCGCTCGAGCACCAGCACTCGCGCCCCGGCGGCCGCGGCGCTGACGGCGGCGCAGCCGCCCGCGATTCCGAAGCCGACCACCACGACGTCAACGTCATCCGACCACGATGTGACGTCGTCCGCGTTGACCGTTGCCGGAATCTCGGTGCTCATTGGCGCTGCTCCTGTTTGATGTAGTCGTAAAACGCCCTCATTTCGGGCGCTATGTACGCGATCTCCACGAACGGGACTGCCGCCCGGGGCGCCGACACATAGGCGAACTGAATGCCGCCGGGCATCACGCCCTGCTGCACCACCGGGGCCCCGAACTCCACCGCCTCGGCCAATGTTGCGTCGAATTGCTGCGGGCTTTCGACCTCTATGCAGATGTGGTGCAGACCCGGCGCGGATTCGCGCAGAAAGTCACTATAGATGTTCTCCCCGCTGACCGGCTGAATCAGCTCCAGCTGCATGTCACCGAGATAGCTCAACGAGATGCTGGCGACGAAATCGGCCGGCTTGCCGAGGTAACTGCAGGTGTCCGGAGCAAAGTGCACCTCGGGTATCCGCACCCACTTGCGCACACCTAACAGGCCGGTGAGGGCGGTTTCGGTGGCATCCAGGTCGGTGGTAACCCAGGCGATCTGCGTCGGCGATTGAACGGGAAGGGTCATCGTCTCGCAGGATAGTCCAGTGCCTCGGCCGCCAGAAAGGGCCGCGAAAACTTTGCCGTCGCGGGCCGGCGCGCCGCTGTGAAAGCCGGGTGAACATGTTCTAATTCGCCCGGCCGACCCGTCAGTGCCGGGCCAGCACGTCCACCAGCAGCCCAAGCTGCGCGTCGAACACCGCCTCGGGGTCGGTCAGGGTGTCACTGCCGTATTGCCCGAACACCTCGAGGCTGATTGCTCCCAGCACCCCGGCCCACAGCAGAAAGCACTTGGCGACCACCTGGTCGTCGCCGGGAAAACCGAACTCGTGGCGAATCCGTTCGAAGTCCGACGACATCGGTTGTGGGGCAACGACATCCGTCAGCCTGATGTCCCCGGTGGCGATCCCGGATGCAACGGCGTCGAAGAAGGCCGCCACCACCCGGGTTCCCGCGACCACCGTGCGCTCTGGCGGGGCGTGGTAGCCGGGCACCGGACTGCCGTACAGCAGGGCCCATCGGGAGGGGTGCGCGACGGCCCATCGCCGGGTCGCGCGGGCGATCGCGATGACATCGTCGCTCCAGAGCTCGCCGACCGTCTCGCGTGCGCGGTCCACGGCGTCGGCCAGATCCGAGTAGGCGTCGACCAGCAGCAACGTCAGCAACTCGTCGCGGCTGGACACGTACCGGTACACGGCCGACGACACCATGCCGAGGTCGCGGGCGATCGCGCGCACGGACAATCCGGCCGCCCCACGATCCACCAGCTGCCGGCGACCCAGCTCGATGATGCGCGCCTCGGTCTGCTCCCGGGTGTCCTGGCGTTTGCCCACGCGGCCAGTCTGGCACAACCGAGATCACCGCTCTTGCTTTCCGGCCAGGACTGTGGCAGTGTCGCGGGCAAAGAGAGCAGTGCTCTCGTTAGATTGCGAGAGAGGACGCGACATGTCCACGCGATACGAAGAACCGAACGGGGCCGCACGCGCCGCCAACGCGGTGATCCGCTGGCTCGCCGAGATGGGTGTCAGCATCGCCGGGACGCGTGCGCTGCGCGTCCGCGGGCGCAAGAGCGGTAAACCGCGTGCGGTGGTCATCAACGTGCTGACGGTCGACGGCGTGGACTACCTGGTCTCACCCCGCGGCAACACCCAGTGGGCCCGCAACGTGCGGGCCGCGGGGGTCGTCGAGACGGGCCCCCGCTGGCGCCGGCGGCGCGCCCGAGTCAGCGAGGTCGCCGACGCGGCCAAACCGGAGCTGCTGCGACGCTACCTCGACCGCTGGTATTGGCAGGTGAAGGACTACGTCGCCGGGCTGACCCCGGACAGCACCGACGAGCAATTCCGCGCGGTCGCGCCCACCATCCCGGTGTTCGCCCTCGCGGCGGCCGACGCGACCCGCTGAAGGGCCTACCGAGCGCCCCGCGCCACCCCGAGATCCTCACGGACCTCTTCGGACGTCGCCCGCCACGACACCGCGGCCGGAAAATCACCCCACACGCTGTTGAAGATCCCCACGAGCAGCCCGGGACCGGCGCTGGAAGGCAGATACACCGGGCCGCCGGAGTCGCCGTTGTGGCTCTGCACGCCGTGCGACATGGTGAACCAGCCGTTGTTCACGCTCTCCACCGTCCCGCATGTTTCGCCGGTGCTCACGCCGAAATGGCAGATCGCCTGCCCGGGTGCCAGCGCCGCCGCCGGGTTCGAAATCAGTTGACGTCCGCCAGGCAGGACGTTGTTCGCCATCACGCCGTTGTCCAGCACGATCGCCTCATAGTCGGTGATCAACTGGTCGGTCGCCACCGTCGTCCCGCTGGGAGTGTTGTCCCGGAAGGCCGCCAGCCGGCCGATGACCGCTCCGCCGCGGTCGGTGACGACCCCCTCGCCACCCCGGCAGTGCCCCGCGGTGAAGGCGATCTTCATGCCGGGATCGACGTAGCCCAGCGTGCAGACGCGGTTGCCCTGGTGGATCTCCATGCCCGGATAGACCACAACGGGGTCCGCTTCGGCCGGCGCAAGCGGCAGCCACTGCGCGAGCGCGGCCGCGGTGACCGACGCGATGAATGCGCGCATTGCCAGGCGACGCACCATGTACTCCGATCCGTCGGGGCCAAATCTCGACCGATTTGAGATTACGGCGTGACTTTGCGTTACGCAGAAGTCTTCGCGCCGTCCGTCACCGGCGTTACGTCGATGTCGCCACCGCAACGGCCGCCTCGGCCTGCTCCGCGCCGCGCGGCGCCCAACCGGGCGGCCCGAAAACGTAGCCCAGGCGATCGCGAAGCCGAGTCGCCGTACGCCAGTCGCGGGCGATCGCGACGTATTCGCGGGTCTGCAGCTTCCAGATGTTGAACGTGTCGACCCGCTTGGTGAGGCCGTAGTGCGGCCGGAAGAGCTCGGCCTGGAAGCTGCCGAACAGCCGGTCCCAGATGATGAGGATTCCGCCGTAGTTCTTGTCGAGGTAGATCTGGTCCATCCCGTGGTGCACGCGGTGGTGCGACGGGGTGTTGAACACGAACTCGAACGGCCGCGGCAACTTGTCGATCCGCTCGGTGTGCACCCAGAACTGGTAGATGAGGCTGATCGAGAAGCTGAAGAACACCATCCAGGGCGGTATCCCCAGCAACGGCAGCGGAACCCACATCAGGATCTCGCCGCTGTTGTTCCACTTCTGGCGCAGGGCCGTCGCGAAGTTGAAGTATTCGCTGGAGTGATGGGCCTGGTGCGTCGCCCAGATCAACCGCACCCGGTGCGCGATCCGGTGGTAGGCGTAGTACAGCAGGTCGACGCCGACCAGCGCGATCACCCAGGTGTACCAACGGCCGACCGAGAGGTGCCAGGGCGCCACGTAGGCGTACAGGGCGGCGTAGCCGAACAGTGCCAGTGTCTTCCACGCGGCGGTGGTGCCCACCGAAACCAGACCCATCGAGATGCTGGCCATCGCGTCGCGGGTGAAGTACGCGCCGGACGCCGGCCGGGCGTCGCCGACGATGCTTTCCAGCTTGCGCGCCGCCGACCATTCCAGCGTCAACAGCAGCAAGAAGAAGGGAACGGCGAGCAGCACCGGGTCCCGCAGCTGCGGGGGCAGGGCGGTCACGAACTCTGAAAGCGCACTCACAGGCATAAGACTACGACGATTGGCCGCACCGCCGGGTCGCCTTGGTCCGGCATGCGGCCCACACTGTGGTGACGGGATCGACCGACGTGAGGTGTCGAGCGTTGAGCGCTGTGGTGGTGATCGGCTCGGGGTTCGCCGGGTTGTGGGCGGCGCTCGGGGCCGCCCGCCGGCTCGACGAGCTCGCCATTCCGGCGGGCACGGTCGACATCACGGTGCTGGCCGCCCGGCCGTTCCACGACATCCGGGTGCGCAACTACGAGGCCGACCTGACCCCGTGCCGCATCCCGCTCGCCGACCTGCTCGACCCCGTCGGGGTGGCACACGTCGCCACCGAGGTGACCGCCATCGACACCGACGCCCGCACCGTCGCCACGGCGGGCGGTGCGACGTACGCCTACGACCGGCTGGTGCTGGCGTCGGGCAGCCGTGTGGCCAAACCGGCCCTACCGGGCGTGCGGGAGTTCGCCTTCGACGTGGACACCTACGACGGAGCGCTGGCGCTGCGGGACCACCTCCGCCGGCTGGCCGACGATTCGCCGACGCCCGCGGCCGGCACCGTGGTCGTGGTCGGGGCGGGGCTGACCGGGATAGAAGTGTCCTGCGAGCTGCCGGACAGGTTGCGGCGGCTGTTCGCCGCGACCGGCATTGCTCCCCGGGTGGTGTTGCTGGATCGCAGCCGGAACTTTTCCGACATGGGCGCCTCGGCGCGCCCGGTGATCGAAGAGGCCCTATCGGCCAACGGCGTCGAAGCCCGGGCGGGAGTGGGTGTTGCCGCGATCGACGAGGGCGGTGTGTCGCTCACCTCCGGCGAGCGCCTCGCGGCGGCCACCGTGGTGTGGTGTGCCGGCATGCGGGCCAGCCCGCTGACCGAGCAACTGCCGGTGGCGCGCGACGGCCTGGGTCGGGTGCCCGTCGATGACTGCCTGCGGGTCATCGGTGTGCCCGCGGTCTTCGCCGCGGGCGATGTCGCCGCCGCCCGCATGGACGACGACCACCTGTCGGTCATGTCGTGTCAACACGGCCGCCCCATGGGCCGCTATGCCGGGTACAACGTCATCAGCGACCTGTTCGGAGAGCCGCTCCTGCCACTCCGAATCCCTTGGTATGTCACGGTTCTCGACCTCGGGCCGGCCGGCGCGGTCTACACCGAGGGGTGGGACCGGGTGGTCGTGTCGAGCGGCGCGCGGGCCAAGGAGACGAAGCGGACGATCAACGCCCGGCGGATCTACCCGCCGCTGAGCGGCGACCGCGCCGACCTACTGGCGGCCGCCGCGCCGGAGCTGCAGCCCCGTCCTTAGCGGTCGGACTGCGCTTCGTCGCCGGCGTACCACTGCACCGCACGGACTCCCGGCTGTAGGGAGAGTTCCGCGACCAACCGCTCCAGCCGGGACGGGGCGTCCCCGTCCATGAGGAGGTGAGCGGTCAAGGTGACCTCGTCGTCGCCGGCGTGCGCGGTATGGATGCCGCGCAGCGTGATGTCGTTGCCGCTCGCGTGCTGCACGATCTGGGCGCGCGCGTATTTCTCGTGTTTCGGGCGGGCGACCACCTGCACCAGATATGGCCGCAGGCTTTCGTCTTCGTCGCCGGTGTTGTCGCGGTCGATCAGCCGGCCAAGCGGGCGCCCGAAGACGTGGATGGCGATGACGGTCCCCGTACCGATCAACGCGAAGACCAGGTGCCCGGAGGCCGCCAGGACGCCGATGGCCGCGGAGCACCACAGGGTGGCGGCGGTGTTGAGGCCGCGGACGTTCACCCCTTCGCGCAGGATCACGCCACCGCCGAGGAACCCGATGCCGGACACCACGTAAGACGCGACCCGGGTGGGGCTGGTGTCCGTGGTGGCGGCGGCGTACAGCACGAACAACGTCGCGCCGCCGGCCACCAGCGCGTTGGTGCGCAGGCCGGCCCGGCGCGCCCGCCATTGCCGCTCAAGGCCGATCAGGGCGCCGCAGCCCACTCCGACGGCGAGCCGGAGCGCGAAGTCGGCGACGCTCAGCGTCTCCATCGGCACTCCTTCCCCTCATGACCATCCGACGCAGCCGCAGCTAATCAGGCCCAGGTGAACAGCGGGTGGACCCCAACCGAACCGGATGCGATACGGCAATGCGCGCGAAACCTGTGGGGCGCCTTGCCGTTGCGCCGCGGTCAGGACGGGCGCCGCGCTATCGCGCGCTGAGCTTCTGAGGGCAATAGTATTTCGCGGCGATCGCCAGGAACGACGTCGCGTGATCGGCGGTGAGTCCGGGGTTCTGCGCCTGCAATTCGCTCACCATTTGGGGCCCGTACTCGCCGCTGTTCATCGACTCGCACACGGCCCTGGCGAACTGGACGGCCGCGTCGGGCGTCTTGTAGGTGATGCCAGCGCTCCGCAGCGAAGCGAGGAAGCTCGACTCGTCGACGGCACCGGTGTCCGGATCAGCGTAGGCCGGCGCGGCGAGCCCGATCCCAGCCCAGACGCCGAGCAGAGCCACCAGCAGCCTCATAGCCGAGGATTGTCTCACGACGGCCGGTCGAGCGCAGCGCGGAATCACGGCTGAATCGCCTTATCGTTCAGCTCAACTCGGCCGGAGCGGGTCAAGCTTTGCTGAGGTGGTGCGGGCAGTAGTACTTCGCGGAAATCATCGCGAAGTTGGAAGCCATCTCCATGTCCATCCCCGGGTTGTGCATCTTGACGTCGTGGACCAGCTCCAGGCCCGACTCGCCGTTGTTCAAGCACGAGCACACCGCCCGGCCCGCCCCGACGGCTGCGTCCGGGCTGGCGAAGGTGAAGCCGGCTTGATGCAGGGCTGAGAGGAACGCGCCGTCGTCACCGTCCGGCACTGGCGGCGGATCCGCGTATGCCGGTGCGGCCAGTCCGATTACGAGGAAAGCGCCCAGTGGCGCCAGCAGCCGTTTCATTACCTACCTTCTTTCATGGCGGCGGCAAGAGGATCGGAGGCGTTGCCTGCCAGACCGTTTGACAGACCACACCTGGATTCTGAATGGCCTTGCCCCTCAACCCAACTGGGCATCGGCGGGCAGGACCTTGGACTTGTCTCCCTTCTTCAGGTGCACCGCGTGGATGCCGGGCTTCTTCGCCAGCTGCTCGAGCAGGGCGTCGAGCCCCTCCGGGTCGACATTGTGGTGCTGGACGGTTTCGGGTTTTTCCGATATCTGCGCGACCAGACGCTTGAGTTGTTCCGGCGATTGTTTGTCTTTGAGGTCCTTGATCGGTTTCATCCGGTTGCGCACGCTGGCGCCCACCACGGTCGGTCCGCCTGCGCCGAGGGCGCTGCCCAGCATTCCCGCCATCCCCATCGAACTGAACAGGCCGCCCTCGCCCAGGGCGGCCGCGGGCACGGCCTCGGGTCCGGCGGCCGACAACGCGGCGGCGACCGTCCTGATGGCTGGTGTGGCCGAGGCCCAGCTGGGCGGCACGGTCAACTGCCCAACCAAAGTGCCGCGCGCAAAGCCCGCCGCCGGGCTGATCGCGTCGTACAGCGTCCCCCGGCCGAAGCCCAGCACCCCCAGGCCGGCCCCCAGGGCATCCTTCGGCAACGCCCCATACGCGATAGGTGGGGCGAATTTGAGCCATTGCGACAGGGGAAAGTTGATCAGCAACCCAACGTCGTTGAACTGTGTGGTCAGCCCGAGCGGCACCTTGACCGCGTTGTACATGGCGGTGATCAGCGGGGTGCCGGCGGGAGTCGTGCCGAAGCCTTTCAAGAACGTGGTGATCGCGGTGTTGTATTGGGTGGCCAGCTGCGAGAGCCATGCCAGGATCGGGTTGCCCGGGCCCGCGGTGAGCGAGGTGGCCGCCGAGTTGATGGTGGACGCCACGCTGCCCGCCGACGTGCCCGCGGATTGGCTCATCGCGGCCGCTTGCGTCGTGGTGCCCGCGCCGGTGGTGGTCTGCGGCGGCTCGGCGAACGGGGTCAATCGGGTGGCCGCCTCCGACGAACTGGCGTAGGTGTCCATGGCCACGGCGTCTTGGGCCCACATTTCGCCGTACTGTGTCTCGGTGGCGGCGATCGCCGCCGTGTTCTGCCCGAGCAGGTTGGTCGCCATCAGCTGCGCCAAGAGCGCGCGGTTTTCCGCGATCACCGGAGGCGGCACGTGGGCGGCGAACGCCGTCTCGTAGGCCGCCGCCGCCGCGGACGCTTGGCTCGCGGCTTCCTGGGCCTGGGCGGCGGTCTGCTGCATCCAGGCGACGTACGGGTACGCCGCGGACGCCATCGCGACCGATGACGGGCCCACCCACGGCCCAGTAGTCAGGCTGGAGATCACCCCGGAATAGGCGGTGGCGGTGGACTGCAGTTCGGTGGCCAGGTTCTCCCAGGCCGTCGCGGCGGCCACCAGTGAACCCACTCCCGGCCCGGTGTACATCCGGCCCGAGTTGAACTCCGGCGGAAAGGCTCCGTAAAACATTGCTGTCCCCTTACTCAGGCGCTTGGGTCGACGGTGCTGGGCTGCTGTGCGTGGCGGTCATCGCGGTCACTCCTCGATGTAAGGGATCACGATGATGGTGGCCGCGGCGGGATCGGCCTCGGCGACCGCGCCGCCCAGTGCGCCGGCCGCCGCGGCGGTGCCTCCGACGGAGTGGGTCGCGCTGGCGGCAATCGCGCGTCCCGCCAAGCCGGACAGGGCCATCTGGCTGAAGACGCCCTCTTCGCCGGCCAGCGCGGCGGGCGCGGCGGCCAGGTTGGTAGGCAGCACCTGGGCGATCGTTCGAATCGCCGGAGCCGCTTGCGTCCAGCCCTGTGGTACCGACATGCTCCCGATCACGCGCGCCTCCCCCATGGATCCGGACACGGGCCCAACGGCGGAGCTGAGCATCGGCTTCACCGCACTCGAGCCACTGGTCAGCGGGGCGAGAGCGCCAGTGATTGCCTTCGGGCCGGACAAGTAGGCGGCGGCGCTCTGGCCGTTCTGACCCCACGCGTACGCCTGACCGAAGGACAGGAACGGACCGCCCGGGACGCTGCTCCACGACTGAGGGGAATACGGGCCCGTCAGCACCGACCAGATGTTGTTCCAGTAGTCCAGGTTTTGTCCGATTCCGGTGGTGAGGCCGGTCCCGGTCGTGCCGGCGTTCGGAGCCGCGTTGCCGGCATTGACCGCGGTCTGCATCGTCGTGCTCAGCTGGGACAGCTGCGCGGCGGTGTTGCCGCTCGACTGTGCACTCGACTGGGTGACGGCTGCCGCCTGCATCGGCCCGGCCGACTCGTTGGTGGTCTGGGGCGGCTCGGCGAACGGTGTCAGCTGCGACGCGGTCGCCGACGATGCCGCGTAGCCGTACATAGCGGCGGCGTCCTGTGCCCACATCTCCATGTACTGCGCTTCGGTGGCGGCGATCGCCGGCGTGTTCTGGCCGAGGATGTTGGTCGCGATCAGGGCCGCCAGCAGGGCGCGATTGGCCGCGATAACCGGTGGTGGGACGGTGGCCGCGAACGCGGCCTCGTAGGCGCCCGCGGCCAGCTTGGCCTGGGCGCCGGCCGCCTCGGCCTGAGCACCGGTGGCGTTGATCCACGCCACGTATGGCGCCGCGGCGGACGCCATCGCCATCGACGAAGGGCCCGTCCAGGGCCCGGTCGCCAACGTTTCGATGGTCGCGTTGTACGACGCGCCCGCGGCCTGCAACTCTGCGGCCAATTCGTCCCAGGCCGCCGCGGCGGCCAGCAGCGGGCCCGAGCCCGCACCGACATACATCCGCCCCGAGTTGATCTCCGGCGGAAGCGCCCCGAAATCCAGCATCTACTACCTCCGGTCCCGCAAGTGGCCGCCATGGTAGGCGCGGCCTTGCTGCCTCGGCCGCATCCGCGCCGCGGTTCTAAGGAAACACATGAAATCGGCTACAGAAGACATGGGCTTATTTCGCATGCTGCAGACAACGGACCATTCTCTTCCTTAGCTGATATCCCCGACAAGATTGACGTCCGACTCAAGTCGAACACCGCTCAATCAATATACGATCATCGTGAGCGAAAAGTATTCGGCCCGCGTTCCCGCCGCGTTTACGGAATGTAAAAAGTGAATGTCATCGCACTGCCGAATGGTGTGAGGATTGTCCGCAGACAGCTATCTACCAAATTCAACTATTGCCTGCTTAAGCGTCTCATAGCGACGCAGAGCAACGGTTCACACAGAACTGGTAAACCGCGATACCCCCCGAAAGCGTTAATCAGCCGAATCGCACTTCGGCCGATCTCGCTGCATTATTTGAATTTGTTGCAATAGCTGTGAGCCGCAACCTCCTCAAGCCATATTAAAAACAACAAAATGCCCGCATGCGGGGCGATGCCGCGAATGGCGGCGGCTTAACGCTCGCACCATGGCTCGCGTGTCGGCCCGAACTAATTACCTCGGTCTCAGACGCAATTACGCCCAGCTCGAACCGACGGCGCTGTCGGTGCTGGCCATGTTGTTGCCGGCGCTCTGCACCTTCTGCCCGTGCGCGTTGGCCTGCTCGTAGATCACCTGGAAGTTGCGACCCAACTGGGTGATGAACTCCTGGCAGGCCACCGAACCGGCACCGCCCCAGAAGTCACCCGCAGCAAGCACATCGCGAACGATGGCCTGGTGCTCAGCCTCCAGACACGCCGCCTGAGCGCGAATCGTGGCGCCGTGCGCGTCTACGTCGCCGAACTGATAATTAATTGCCATTGCGTACCCCTACCGTTCATCAACACGAAGGGTAAAACGGGTATGCTGTCGCGCCGCTGATTAGCTGCTGACAGTTTCCTGGGAGCTGGTTTCTCCTGGTCATGGTCGTTTTCGCGCCCGCTTGCCACCCCGGATTCGACGGTGGCGAGGTTGCCGACGACGCGTAGTTCTCGACCACGATCCGTCACCGCCGAAGCCGGCCCACGTACCGGCTTCCGCGCGCGGCGCATCGACTCGCTGGCCGCTTGCCGCAACGGTTTCCCCGTCAGACCGCGGCATGACGCTCACAAGGAACGCGTATGGCGGGCGGTCTCGTACTGGCGGCCGCTCGTGCCGGCCGCGGGGATCCAGATTCCCGGCATCCCGCGCAGAAGCGCCCGAACCGAACTAAGTCGACTTGTTCTCGGCGACTGCGGCGCTGAGACCCTCGGCGAGATCCTCCTGGGTCAGTTCTTTGAACCGCAGCAGTTGACGCTCGCTGAACTCGGTGACCTCGCTGGCCAACACCGCGTCGAGGTCCTCGTCGTCCAGGCGGAAACTGCGGTGATCGCGGGCCTTCTCCACCACGTTGCGCACAAATCCGGCATTACCGAGGGTGTCGATGCCGCGGATCAGGTCGCCGTCTTCGGAGTAACTCTCGTCGAGATAAAACCGGGTGTAGGACGGCAGTAGAGAATGGGCGGCTTCCTCGGTGATAACGTCCTCGTTCTCCTGGCCCATCAACCGGGTCAACGCGACAAGCTCGTCCGGCGTGTAGCTGAAGAACTCGATCACGGTCGAAAACCGCCGGCGCAGACCCTGATTCACGTCGAGCATCTTCTCCATCGCCTTCGCATAACCCGCACCGAAGACGACGAGTTCGTCGCGATGGTTCTCCATGTACAGCAGCAACGTGTTGATGATCGCGTTGCCGTAGGGGTCGCCCTGCTGGTACCCCTTCTCGTGCAGCGTGTGCATCTCGTCGAAGAACACCGCCCCGCCCAGGGCTTCCTCGAGCATCTCCTCGGTGTTCTTCTCCGCGTCGGCCATGTAGCGACCCAACAGCTTGGTCCGGCTGGTTTCCACCACCACCGGCTTGCGCAGCACCGTCAAGCCGCACAGCTGCTTGGCAAAGGCTCGCGCCACCGACGTCTTACCGGTTCCGGGCGGACCCAACAAGAGGGTGTGGCGCGACGTCACCGGCACGGGGAGGCCCATCTTGGCGCGCGCCAGGTTCACCTTCGTCGTCGACTTGATGAGCTTGATCTCCCGCTTGGCCCGTTCCATCCCCAGCATCGCGTTGAGCTCCGCGTCACCTTCGGCGAGGTACTTCGCGGCCTCCTCCGCGTGGCGAGCGGCCTCCGTCTCGGCGCGGGTGGGTGCGCTATCCGGATCCCACGGATTCGTCCGCGCCTCAATGGTTTCCGGGTCCGTCAGGACCAGCCGATAGTTCGGATTGTCCAGCGCTTCCCGGGCCGGGGTGAACTTCGGATCCCGCGAATACACCCGGCGCAACAGTTCGACGGCCTCGTCTTCGCGGCCCAGGTGCCGCAGGCACATGCCCTGGGTGTACAGGGCGATGTTGGCCGCGCCCGGCACCCGGTCACCCTCGACAGCGTCCTGGCCGCGCCGCAATGCTTCCTCGAAGACGCCGAGTGACGCCAGCGCCGTCGTCGCCATCGCGGCGCCGGCGGCCTTGAGCTCCGGCTGTCGCCAGACCTTGCCCTCGGGGAACTGGTTGAGCACATCCGGCCAGCGTCCGGTGCGGAAATACAACACGCCCCGCACGTAGTCGACCAGCTCCTGCTCGAAGGGCTGGCGCGGTTCCACCCCGTCGAGTAGTTCCGACGCCTCCTCGTAGCGTTTCGCCTCGGCCAGGACGGCCGCGTAGGCACACGCCAACGACTCGGCGCTGGTGACGGCCAGCTGGAGGAACAGCCCGTCGGAAACCTGGGGACGGAACTCCAGGTCGGTGACCCCGAGCCTGCGCGTCTCCCATCCGAACGTCCGGATCGACGCCCACGCGCCGGAGAGCACCTCGATGCTGCGCTCCCCCGCCAGCAACCGCGCCAGCCAGGCGTCGCACATGCCGGGGTCCAGGTTGCTGGCCGTGGTGAACATCTGCGACGCGACCTGAGGATTGTGACTGGGTTGCAGCCCGTTGACCGATATCCCCGATGCCAACAGGCCGGCGACCATCGCGTTGCGGGCGCCCTCAGCGGTCGATTGCGGGCGCGTCATTGCGCCACAGGCACGCCCGCCGGGCTCTCTCGCAACTGGCCGACCGACAGCGTGAGCTCGTCGTCGTCACGCACGGCACGGCTCGGCACGACGAGCGTGGCGTGTGTCGCGGGGGCGGGCAAGCTGGCGCGGACCGCGGCCAACTGGCGTCCGGTGAGGCGGTTGAGGCCGGCGGAGATGTCCCGGGGCAGCCGCTTCTCGGTGTGGTAGCGCACCCAGGCCGACACCTGCGGCCGGCCCGCGGGGGCGGTGAGCCGGACCGTCAGCACCGTGGCGACGGTGTCCGCCTCCCACAGCTCGTCGAGGGTGTCGGTGGTCAGGTCGGCGGGCGTCACCCAGAAGCTGGTGGTGAAGCCGTTGAAGTGCTTGAGGTGGCGCCAGCCGGGCCGGCTCCAGGTCGGCTCCAGATCCGCCAGCACCGCGCGGTCCACCTCGGTGATCTCCTCGGCAGTCAAAGGCTTTGCGGCGCAATTGATTCCGTCGAGGTCCTGCGCCAGCCGCTCGGTGGCCGCCACCAAGGTCGAAGCCAGCGAATCGCGGACCGCCACGGCGGCGATGTTGCGCTGCGGGTTCATCCGCAGCACCAGCCAGGTGCGGCGAACGTACGAGGTGGGCTGCCCGTTGGCCACCTCCCACTCCTCGGGGCCCCAGTCGTCGAGCTTCGACAACTCGGCGGCGTTGCCGCCGCGGCGCACCTTGACCGACACGATGTCGATGTTATCGAGGTGAATGTCGAACTGCCGCAATCCATCAGCCACAGCCTGCACCAGCAGGGTAGGCGACGAGTTCCGGTGCCGGTGGCGCGACGACGGGTCGTCGTCACCACCGTTCACCGCGATGACCGACACCAGCTGGCCCTCGTACTCGCGCACGCCGACCTTGTCGCGCCCGAACTTGCGCTGGTAGTCGAGCACCGGCGTGCAGCCGGCGCCCAGAGCCGTCCCCGGGTCGGCGGACCAGTCCCATAGCCAGGTGGCCAACGCCGAGGTCACCGTGACGCCGTGATAGGTGACCAGGGAGAGCAGCGCGACCAGCACCGCGAGGCCGACACCCACCCAGAACGCGATGCGATAGGTGCCCTGCCAGGACTCCGGGCAGTGGCTGCCCACCACCAAGATGGCGACGTCGACAAGGAACACCGCGGTGACCCGTGGCCACGTCAACGACAACCCGAGTTTGCGCTGAGCTTTCATGACTGTTACTGCTCCGCCCTTATTGCTGCTTCCGCGATCGCTTCATCAGCATCGCCGTACCAAACACGCCCCCACCGATCAGCAGCGCCGCGAGCAAGCCTCCGCCGGCCACCCACACTGGCACCATATCCCGGTGCGGAGCGGGCCTCGGAATGTTCAGCGGCGCTGAAAGTTGCTGCGGGGGCTTCAACGGTCCTTCGGGTACGTCCCACGTCAGGGCCGCGACCGGATCGACGATACCGTGGCCGATCTGGTTGTCCACGCCACGCGCCGGTGCGCGGGCGGTGCGAGTCAACCGGTTGATGACCTGGTATGCCGACAGCTGCGGGAACTTGGCGCGGACGAGCGCGGCGATGCCGGACACGATCGCGGCCGAGAAGCTGGTGCCGGAGGGAACCAGCAACGTGTTGTCCGGTCCGTCGATCGCGTTGATGACGCCGTCGTCACGCGGGGACAGACCGACGACGTCGGTGCCCGGCGCGGCGATGCCCACCCACGGGCCGGCCACGCTCGTCGATCCCTGACCCTGACCCCCGGTCTGCGGCCGGCCGTCTTCGTCGACCGCCCCCACCGTCAGGACGTAGTCGCTGAACCAGGACGGCGTCACGACGGTGGTGACCGAGTTCCAGTTGCGAGGATCGTTGGGCTGCAACGGATCATGCGGCGGGTTCTGCTTGCAGTCCTTCTTGTTGGTGTCGCCCGCGGCGGCCACGATGACGGCGTTCTTGTCGACCGCCGCGTAGCGCACCGCCGCGCCGAGGGCGCGCTGGTCGACGATGTTGCGCGCGCTCATGCAGGTCACATCCGAGATGTTGATGACCTGCGCGCCCATGTTGGCGGCGTGCACGATTGCCCGGGCCATCGTCTGGACACCGTCGATTTTCGCCCGCGTCTGCGGGTCCTCGTCGCCGGTGTAGGCGTCCTTGAGGCCGAAGGCCTGGCTGGACTGACGGATCGCGATGATGTCGACGTCAGGCGCGACACCGCTGAACGCATCGGGGCCGGCCGACGGCGCCGGTGGCGCGGGCGGCGGGGGTGGCGGCGGATCCAGCGGGCGTGGGTAGTCAACCCCGACGACGTGGCTCCCACCGGAGTAGCTCGGGATCGTCACCGTGCCGCCGCCGTGGCCGGCCGCCGGGGCCTGGCCGGGCTGCGCCGGTCCTGGCGGCGGACCGTTACCGGGCGGAGGCGCCGCCGGAGGCGCGGGCGCCGGCGGCGCGCCGAAAGGTCCGGGGGCCGGCTGGTCCTGCGGCGGAGGCGGAACCATCGTCACGGTCTGCGGCAACGGTGACAACGTCACGGTCTGGGGCGGCGGCGCCTTCGGCGGCGGTTCGGTGGTGGGGATGGTGACCGGGCGGCGCGGTGCGGCCGGCGGCACCCCCGCGCCGTTCGCCGGCGCGGCGCCGATCATCGAGGCCACGATCGTGCCGTGGGCGTCGCAATCCGACAGCCCGTCACCGCCCATGACGTAATCCCCGCCGGGGATCAGGTGCGGAAACCTGGGATGCGGGCTCACGCCGGTGTCGATGACGGCCACCTTCACGCCGGCACCGCGCCCGAACTGCCACGCCTCCTGCAGGTTCAGCATGTCCATGTACTTCGGCTGCAGTCGGAAGTCCGTGCCGGGCAGCACCCCGACCTCGGTGCAGTAGGAATTCTGCTTCATCGGCGCCGGCGGTCCGGGCGGGCCGTCGGGCGGCACCGCGCCGGGATCGATCGTCGGCGGCGAAATCGCAGAAGCGGGCGGCAAGCCGGCCAATGCTCCTGAGGCGAGCAAGATTGCGGCGAGGGCCGCAGCGGATGCGCGCCCTCGCCACACCTTGCTACTACCGGTAGCGGATTGCTGCATAGACATTCATCAACCACAATGCCAGCGGGAAAATCGGCATCAGGCAGAGGTATTCGATCCATTCCACGAACTTGCGGAACAGCGGGCTGTAGATGGTGTTCGGCACCACGGCCGCGGACGTAAGGCCGGCCGCCGGGAGCAGAACCAGGATCGCCGCGCTGATCGACACCGCCAGGGGCGACTGCAAGACGAGCGCGTAGCGCACCACGACCGCGCCGACGATGAGAACGGCGGTCACGGCCAGGGTGATCGCCTGCCAGCGGTCGACGTACGAGCGTCCGCGCAGCATCAGGAACCCGGCGCTGAAGCCGGCCAGCAGGAGCGGCAGCCAGCGTTGACCGGTGTGCGGGTCCGACAGCGCCGTCAACGAGACGACCATCAACACGCCGAGACCGATCAGCAGGCCGGTCAGGAAGGAGCGGGCGCGTTCGGCCTGCACCAGGACGTCGCGGACGGACGCGGGGCCCTCGAGGACCGGGGGGCCGCCGTCGGAGCGGACCACGGTGGTGGGCAGGTCGGGCCGAGCCTCGAACACCCACCGGCTGGTCGCCGACGGGAAGACCGGCAGGCGGATGCCCGCCAACCGCCGCGAGAGGGCGGGCGCCGTGTGGTACACCAGCACGCACAGCAGGACGACGCTGGTCAGCAGCGTCACGGCACTGGTCATCGCGACCATCCGGGCCAGCGCCGCGATCGCGGTGACCACGCTGACGGTGATCAGGGCGGTGTAGAGCCCAAGGCGCCGACCGGTGAACCGGAGCGCAAGCATCGCCGCGATGGTGAGAACGCCGAAGCCGAGCACGGCGTGGGGGGACCCTACTCCGCCGGGCGGGGCCGCCGCCGCGGAGACCGTGAGTGGCGCCAGGCCGCTCAGCAGCATGATGTCGGCGATACGGCGATCCTGGTCGGTGCGCGCCCGCATCAGGAGCATCAGGGAGACGCCGAGCACCACCGCGGCGATCACCGCGGAGTACGCCGTAGGCAGCCAGGAGTTGTGGTGCCACCGGTACCAGAGCAGCAAGCCGGAGGCGGCGGTTACCCCGGCCGCCACCATCGACGCGCCGACCTGCACCGCGGCGACCGGGTCGATCGCGGCGAACCGCTTGCTCAGATTTGCCGCGACGGCGGTGGAGATGTGCTCGATGACCTGCGAGCGGTGCTCGGTGTCCTGGATGAACCGGATCCACAGCCGGTCGCCGTCGTAGACGTCCTGTTCGGTCAGGGACTGGGTGGCACGCAAGGGGGTGCCGTCAACCAGGCACAGTGCCCACCTGCCGCGGCCCGTCGCCTCCAGCGGGGTCTCGCCCAGCTCCCTGAGCCGGCTGTTCACCACCTTCAGCAGCGGCTCGGTCATCACCGAGACGGGGGCGTTGGCGTCCAGCAGTACGCCGATCTGTACGCCCGCACCGGCCATAACGCCGACCACGACCGCCCGAGGCTGCGAAATACCCTCAACGTCAGGCTGTAGCGCTTCAACTACCGCAGTCATCGCCCTGAACCCCTTACCGTCGTGAATGTGTAACCCCGTGCCGCCGACCGGGCGGGAGTCTGCGCCGGCCGACCTTCCGGAGCGCTGCGGCCCCCGGGAAAGTCCAGGCCGACTATTCCGAATTCCATCTACCCCGCCTTGCGATTAAAACTTCGGTGACAGTGGTTTGAGATTTGCTGAATCTCTCAGAGAAGTATGCCGTGTTGGCATCTCAACCGCATGTTGAGTGCAAAGCCATTGGTGAACTTTATGTTTCGTCTTATGTCAGACCCGGCTGTGGGTTTTCCACTCGCCATACGGCAGCGTGTCCAGCACCGTCTTGACGCCCACCTGCACCAACTGGGGGGTTGCGGGGCAGATGGCCAGCCATGCCTCCCCCGACCCCGCCGTCCTCGCCTGCTGGTAGAGCGCGATGCGGCCACCGGAGCCGTCTTTGAGCGACAGCACCGATGCGCTCGGCCCCTTCGCGTCGTCCCGGTATTGACGGGCGTACACCGCGACCTCGGCCGCCGGGTCCGAGAGGGCCTGTCCGAGCGCGGCCACCGTGGCGGCGCTGATGCCCATCCGCCGCAGGTCGCCGCCAGAAAATACGTTGAAGCCCGACTCCTGCCACGACTTGGTCGCTTCCAGCATCTCTTCCAGCGGCACGTTCACGGCATTGATGGCCGCGGGCTCCGCGTGGTGGATCGACTCCAGGGCGTCCAACACCAGGGAGGCGATCGAGGCGCTGTCGGCGATGGCGACGTCGTCGACGGTGATGTCGCCGCCCACCCGTACCGCCGAGACCCAGTGCTGGCCGCGACGGGCCAGCACCACCCGGAACTCGTTGTCGGGGATGTCACGCGACCCGGGCGGCTGGTTCTCGTCGTCGACCACGCCGTATAGCAGCTTGCCCCGCGACAACAGGGCGATGACCTCGAGGTCCGGCGCGGCCAGCACCCTCATCCGTGCGGCCACATGCTCGTTCACCTGATCGTTTTCGACGATGCCCTGCTCGCGCATCACCGCCATGCCGGGATGCTCGTTGAGCCAGTCGCTCGAGTCGGTGGAGACGAATGGCCGGCACCGCAGCTCCGGCGCGACGTGCCGGATGTCCAGGAGCGCCTGGAGCATCCAGAAGCCGTCGACGTTAACGGTGATGTCGGTACGGGCGGTCTGTTGGTCCATCAATACCTCAAGGAATCAAAGTGCACGGTAACCGCAGGACGCGGCAGCACACCAGACATCGGTG
>NZ_LZJA01000202.1:0-9630 GCF_001666785.1 Mycobacterium sp. E3305
CTCTGGCCGGCGTCGTCGCTGCTGGTGGCGATGGCCAGTTGGGCCCGGTCGTCGTCGGCGATACCGGCCGCGCGGCGCGGACTCGGCTCCTACGCGGTGCCGGTGACGTGCACCGTCGTGGCGCTCGGCGTCGCCATCCTGGGGCACAACTCACGGCTCGCTTCGACGCTCGCGGCGCTGAGCCTCGTCGCGGTCGCCGCGCGGCCGGTATCGCCGACGACGACCGGGCCCAACTGGCCATCGCCACCAGCAGCGACGACGCCGGCCAGAGTGCGTCCAGCGTGGTGCCCACCCGGTACGAACCCGCGGAGGTCTCGAATAGGTACGCGGTGTCGGCGACCGCAAAGCCCACCAGCCCGGCGACAAGCAATCCCCAGCGAAACTCGCTGCGCCAGCCCAGGACTGGCAGCATCCCAACGGCCAGAGCCAGCAGCACCAGATCGCCCCACGGGTAGACGAGACCCACCAGCACGGTGGCCGGCGTCTTGGCCGCGGCGGCGTGCATGGGTCCGGCCCGCAGCGCGGCGGCCAGCGCGGCGATGGCCAGCGCGCACACCAAAGAATCGAGGCGGATCGGCATCGGCACCCGCTTCAGGTGCGACCGCATCAGCAGCAGAATCCCGGCGAAGACGAACGGATAGAACGCCAGGTATTCGGGATCGGCGACCGACGGCGAATGGGCGTTGGGTACCCACAACGCATAGACGACGTCACCGAGCGCCGAGAGCGCCATCCCGGTTGCGATCATCGACCACGCGACCCGGTCGGCCCTGAGGCGGTATGCGCGAAGGGCGATCAAGCCGGCCGCCACCAGGTTCAACGCCGAATACAGGGATTTGGCGAAGAAGACGCTGTGGCTGGCATCCGGGAAGAGGGCGCTGGCCGCGGTGAAGGCGAGCACGCCAATCGCCAAGGCGGCCAGCGCGATCCGGATCGCCGTCGGTGGCCATCGAACGCCGTCGCGGCCATCCTGTGGCTGCGCCCGTTTTGGCGCCGTCAGGTCGGCGGCTCGTCTGAGCTTCGGGGCGGTGCTTGCCTCCACCACGGCGTCCACCACCGGGGACGACGCGGTCAGCTGGTCGACCGAAAACGAGTACGCGAGCGGCAAATCGGGCACAAAGCTGCGAACGCATTGGCCGCCTTCGCGTTTGGCCGTATACATGGCCAGGTCGGCGTGGCGGAGGAGCTGCTCGACGCTGCACTCCGAATCGGCCGTGGCCACCGTGAAGCCGACGCTCGGCCGGACCGGGATGGGAATGCCGTCCACCAGGATCGGGGTGTGGAACGCCTCGAGAACCCGATGCGCCGCCTCGCGCAAGTCCTCGACGGAACCCTCGAGCAGCACGGCGAATTCGTCACCACCGAGGCGAGCGGTGACGCAGTTGTCGCCCAAGGTGGCGGTGAGCCGCGCGGCCACCTGGACCAGCAGTTCGTCACCGGCGGGATGACCGAGGGCGTCGTTGACGGATTTGAAATTGTCGAGGTCTAAGAACAGCATCCCGATGGGTACGGCGTCGAGTTGTCGACGGGCGACGGCCTCCTCCAGCCGCTGCAGGAAGTAGGCCCGATTGGCCAGTCCGGTCAGGCTGTCGCGGAAAGCTTCCCGCGCGACCTCCGACAACAGGCTCTGGTTCTCCATCAGGACCACGAACTGCCGCGCGAGCACCGCGGCCACCAGGATTCCCAGCGCGAACAGCAGCGGCCCATGCGCCATCAGCCCCACCGCGTGGGCGAGTCCGACCGCGGAGGCAATCACGAGTGGCAGGTAGGGCAACCACAGGCGGGTGCGCGAGCGGATCTGCTCGCCGCGTGACGCCGGCAGCGGCGACTCGTTGAGGCTGGCGAGCGCGGCCAGCGCGATCATTGCCAAACCGGCCACCCTGCCCAGGTCCGCCACGGCGCTGACCTGGTAGGTGCCGACCCCGCTCCTGAACACCGTCGCGATGTCGGCGACGCTGATCGTTGCCACTCCGCCCGCCAGCAGATTGCGGCTGGGAATGTCTCCGGTCACGCCGCGTGCCAGCAGCAGGATGGCGATGGTCAGTAGGACGACGTCGTTGAATACCTCGGCGACCGTTGCCAGCCGCGGGCCGCTTTCCACCCGCAGCTCCTTGTCGAGCACCAAGGCCCACGACACGACGAACAGGGAGGTCGCCACGATCAGCCCGTCGAGCAGCAGTCGCCGCGGGCTGTGGCGGGACACGCGCGACAAGAGCGCGAGCGAGGCCATGGCGCCGAAGGGCCAGAGCAGCAGCACGATCTCGGCCTTGGCCGGGTGTGTGACGTGGGCGAGTACCGGACGCGCCTCGTAGACGGCCCAGATCACCTCGCCGACCGCCCAGCCCACCAGGGCAATCAGCATCGCCAGCCAGCCGAACCTGTGCCGTCCGGTCGCGGAGCAGGCCGCGCGGCCCGCGCATGCCGCCCCGAACAGGAGACACAGCGCGAGCACGATCTCGTCCACCGGCCGGGTCGCGTAGGCGCCCTCCCAGCCGGCGAGCGACGACGTGACCACCAGCGCGGCCGCCAGAGCGTAGCTGCCGAGCACGGCCCAACCCAGACGCGCGGGCAGCCCTAACCGCCGCCACGGATTTCCCGCCCAGGGTTTCATGCCCGCTCCAGCCGATCGGCGCCGTGTGGTGAGCAACCGAGGAGTTCACCGCGCGTTACAGGAGAATAAACCTCCACGCGGCGTTCGGGGTCAACGCCGCGTGAGTACCACAACCGGGATCGGCCGCGACGTTTTCTTCTGGTAGGCCGTGTATCGGTCGCCATTGTTCTTGTTGACGATCTGCCATAGCCGCGGGTAGTCGGGATCGTCGGGCAGCACGGCGCGGGCGGTTACCGCCAAACGCTTTGGCCCCACGTTGATTTCCACATCCGGATGCTTGCGCAGGTTGTGATACCAGCCGGGTGCCCGGGGGTCGCCGCCCTTGGAGGCGACGATGAGGTAGTCGTCTCCGTCGCGCGCGTAGGTGAGCGCCGCGGTTCGGCGCTGTCCCGTCTTGGCGCCCACGGTATGCAACAGCAGGCTCGGTATCAGCAGCATGCGGTGGCCGATCCAGCCGTTCGACTTTCGATAGACGGCGTCGTGTACGCGCAGGATCTGGGGCAGTAAACCCTGCTCAACCCAGGACGGAAATGCCATTCGCCCAGTATTACTGGCTGGCGTCGATGCGGGCCAGGGCCGATCGCAGGATGTGCGCGGTGGCGTCCCGGTCGGGGTCGCGGCGCAGGAGCATGCCCTTGGCGACCGACAGCTTGTCGCCGTTGCGCCGGGGCAGCACGTGCAGGTGGATGTGGAACACCGTCTGGAAGGCGGCGCTGCCGTCGTTGATGGCGATGTTGGTCGCGTCGGCCAACTCCGTCGCGCGGGCGGCGCGGGCGATCCGCTGACCCATGGTGACCATGCCGGCCAGTGTTTCCGGGGGTGTATCGGTGAGGTCGACGGTGTGCCGCTTGGGAATCACCAGGGTGTGGCCGCGGGTGAACGGCCGGATGTCGAGGATGGCCAGGTAGTCGTCGTCTTCACAGATCCGGATGGCCGGGGCCTCCCCGGCGACGATCGCACAGAACACGCAGGACATGTCGCCCACGGTACTGGCCGGTGCGATGCGGGGGATACGCTGCCGCAGTGGACGCTCGCGACGTGGCTTTTGCCGGCGCCGCCGCTCAGGTCAGGATGCTGGCCGACGGTGAACTGACGGCGCCCGAGCTGCTCGAGATCTACTTGGACCGGATCGCGCGGATCGACAGCCAGCTGCGCTGCTACCGCGTGGTGCTCGCCGACAGCGCGCGCTATGAGGCCGCCGTCGCGCAGGACCGCCTCGACGCCGGCGAGCGGCTTCCCCTGCTCGGCGTGCCGATCGCGATCAAGGACGACGTCGACGTCGCCGGCGAGGTGACGACGTACGGCAGCGGCGGACACCGGCCCGCCGCGAACTCCGACGCGGAGGTGGTGCACCGGCTGCGCGCGGCGGGCGCGGTCATCATCGGCAAGACCAACGTGCCCGAGCTGATGATGTTCCCCTACACCGAATCGCTGACCTTCGGCGCGACCCGCAATCCCTGGAACCCCAGGCGCACCCCGGGCGGCAGCAGTGGCGGCAGCGCCGCGGCGGTGGCCGCGGGCCTCGCTCCGCTGGCGCTGGGATCCGACGGTGGCGGCTCGATACGCATTCCGGCGATCTGGTGCGGCCTGTTCGGCGTCAAACCGCAACGGGACCGGGTGTCGCTGGAGCCCCACGACGATGCCTGGCACGGGCTGAGTGTCAACGGTCCGCTGGCGCGCTCGGTGCTCGATGCCGCGATGTTTCTCGATGCGACGTCGACGGTGCCGGGGCCCGAGGGTGAGTTCGTGGCGGCGGCGACCCGTGCGCCCGGAAGGCTGCGGATCGCCCTGAGCACCAAGTCGCCGACGCCGCTGCCGGTCAGGGTCGGCAAGCCGCAGCTGACGGCGGTCGAACAGGCCGGCGCGTTGCTGCGCGACCTGGGCCACGAGGTGATCACCGCCGACCCCGACTATCCACCGTCGGCCATCATGACCAATTACCTGCCGCGCTATCTGCGCGGCATCAGCGACGACGCCGATTCGCTACCGCACCCCGAACGCCTGGAAGCCCGGACCCGCAACCTGGCGCGCGCCGGTTCGTTCTTCTCGGATCACCGCATGACCGCCCTCCGCGAGGCGGAGCCGGCGGTGACCGCCCGGATCCAATCGATCTTCGACGACGTCGACGTCGTCCTCACGCCGGGCAACGCGACCGGCCCCTCGCGCATCGGCGCCTACCAACGCCGCGGCGCGGTGTGGACGCTGCTGGCGGTGGCGCAGCGGGTGCCCTACCAACAGGTCTGGAACCTGACCGGCCAACCCGCCGCGGCCGTGCCGTGGGACTTCGACGGTGACGGCCTGCCGATCGCCGTGCAGCTGGTGGGCCGCCCCTACGACGAGGCGACCCTGTTGTCGTTGGCCGCGCAGATCGAATCCGCCCGGCCGTGGGCGCACCGCCGTCCGCCGGTGTCATAACGGCTGCGCCTCATCGATTGCGCCGGCCCCATCGCCGGGCTTCGCCGCGCTCGCGTTCGACGCGATTTCGCGCCAGGCGGCCAGCTTGGTGTCCGCCGGCACGGCGTGCGCCGGGCTCGTGGACGGCAGCCGCCGGTACTGGACCCGCTCGTCGGCCTGGGCCAGCCTGCGGTAAAGCTCGGCGGCCTTGGCGCCGTTGAAGTACACCCGCGCGATGGCGGGATACCGAGCGTACAGTCCGCGGAAGTCGTTGACCACCAAGCTTTTCGGTTCGATCGCCGAGTCCGCGCTGCCGGCGCGGCGGCATGCGCGCACCACGTCCCAGAGGGCCACACCGGCCGATTGCAGCGCGGCCAGCCGCGTTTCGTAGGGCGCGGCCGGGTCGAAGCCGAACAGCTCTGCGGTGATCGGCCAGAACGCATTTCGCGGATTGGCGTAGTAGTGACCCACCGCCAGGGATTGCACGCTGGGAAACGACCCCAGGATCAGCACGCGGGCGCGCTCGTCGACGACAGGCGGGAATCCCCGCAACAGTGGTGCGCTCATCGCTTCACATCATGGCGCGCGTTGTACGTTGGCGAAGTGGAGGACGACGGTCACAACGGCGCCGGCCCGCACATCGAGGATCTGCTCGACGGACTCGAGGGCAGCGCACGCACCGAGCGGGCGGAATTGGTGGAGTGGCTCCTGGAGCAGGGCATCACTCCGGAGGAGATCAGGACGACCAATCCGCCACTGCTGCTGGCGACCCGCCACCTCATCGGTGACGACGGCACCTACGTGTCCACCCGGGAGATCAGCGAGACCCACGGCATCGACCTGGGCCTGCTGCAGCAGGTGCAGCGGGCGATCGGTCTGGCGCGAATCGACGACCCCGACGCCGTCGTCCATATGCGCGCCGACGGTGAAGCCGCCGCCTACGCCCAGCGTTTCGTCGAGCTGGGCCTGGACGCCGAGCAGGTGGTGCTGGTGGTCCGGGTCCTCGCCGAAGGCCTGTCGCGCGCGGCCGAGGTCATGCGCTACACCGCCCTCTCGGCGATCATGCGGCCCGGCGCCACCGAGCTCGAAATCGCGAAGGCCTCGAAGGCGTTGGTGAGCGAGATCGCACCGCAGCTGGGCCCGATGATCCAGCACATGTTGTTCCTGCAGCTGCGCCACATGATGGAGACCGAGGCGGTCAACGCCGCGGAGCGCGCCGCCGGCCAGCCGCTGCCGGGGGCGCGCGCGATCACCGTCGCGTTCGCCGACCTCGTCGGTTTCACCCGGATCGGCGAGGTGGTTTCCGCGGAGGAATTGGGGCATCTGGCCAACCGGCTCGCGGCGCTGGCCCGAGACGTCACGGTCCCGCCCGTGCGCTTCATCAAGACGATCGGCGACGCGGTGATGTTCGTCTGCCCCGACCCGCTGCCCATGCTCGACGTGGTCTTGAAGCTCGTGGACGCCGTCGACTCGGACAACGATTTCCCGCGGCTGCGGGCGGGCGTGGCCTCCGGCATGGCGGTGAGCCGGGCGGGGGACTGGTTCGGCAGCCCGGTCAACGTCGCCAGCCGGGTCACCAGCGTGGCGCGCCCGGGCACCGTGCTCGCGGCGGATTCGGTCTGGGAGACGGTCGGTGACACCGGCGAGTTCAACGGCTCGTTCGCCGGTGCGCGCCGCCTCAAAGGCATCAAGAACGAGGTGAAGCTGTTCCGGATTCGTCGCGGCGACGGATCCAACGGCGACGACTGATATGGGAATGCTGCCGGAATGCTGCCGACATGGGCAGGCCCGGACGACACTAGGGGGCGTTTGACTCCGTCATGCGCGGGTCCTACGCGGCCGGTTTTCTACCCTGACTTCCGGCGCTTGGAATTGGTCGTTTCCGGGCCTGCTTCGCTACCAAAAATACAACTTTGATCAGCCCATATCAACGGTTTTTGGGCAGTCGGATCGGGGCTTGGCGCGGGGCCGCGTCGTGGCGACGGGTTCGCCGGGGGCGAACACGGTTCCCTTGCACGTGCAACGATGTAATCATGTAATTATGAAATCGCACCACACGCACGGCCGGCGCTACGGCCGCCCCGGCGGCTGGCAGCAGGCCCAGCAACCCGACGCCAGCGACGCCGCCGAATGGTTCGCCGGACGCCTGCCCGAGAGCTGGTTCGACGGCGATCCGACGGTCGTCGTCGACCGCGAAGAGATCACCGTCCTCGGACGGCTGCCTGAGCTCGAGGGCTCGGAGAAGGAAGAAAGCGAGGCCCGCGCCGAAGGACGCGCGTCGCGGTTCCGCGAGGAAACCCGTTCGGAGCGAATGCGCATCGCCGACGAGGCGCAGGATCGCTATGGCCGCAAGGTTTCCTGGGGCGTCGAGGTCGGGTCGAAATCCGGCTCGGAGCGAATCCTGTTCACTCACATCGCGGTACCGGTGATGACGCGCTTGAAGCAACCGGAACGGCAAGTGCTCGACACGCTGGTCGACGCCGGCGTCGCCCGGTCGCGTGCCGACGCCCTCGCCTGGTCGGTCAAGCTGGTCGGCGAACACGCCGAAGAATGGCTTGCCAAGCTACGCAACGCCATGTCGGCCGTCGACGACTTGCGCGCCGAAGGGCCGGACCTCCAGTCGTAGGCGAAAAGCGCGCTGCGCCTTGGGTTTAGGGCTCGCTACCCGTTGTCGACTTTCGCGACGATCTTGTCGACGATCTGGGTGCCCTGATCGCTGATGTGGTATCCGCAGGCGTTGACGTCGACGACGACGTTGTTGGCCGCGCTCATCGCGCGCTGGCACTCCCAGCCGTCGGCGCCCTCCTGGGTGTCCAGCACCGCGATCTTCGGCGGGTCGCCCTGAATCTGGGCGAACGTCCACCGATACGTCTTGCCCTTGTTCGTCACGGTCACCGTCTTGCCCGCGCAGCCCTTCCACTTTCCCGCCGAGGTCTCCAGGAAAGCCTTCGCCTTGTCGGCGGACGGGAACAGGACAACGGCCTGATTGACCCAATGGTCGTAGTTGTCTCCCGGCTCCGACGACACCAGCCCGCTCACCGCTGAGTAACCGGTGCCCGAGTACACCGGGCTCTGGGTGGTGTACAGCGCGCCCTGGCAGTCGGGCTGCGACACCGTCAGCGACGAGGTGTCCATCGACTGAATGGGCTTGCCGGGCTCCATGGTTGACGATCCCATGACGGAGTTGACGTCCGAGGCGCCGAGCAGAAGCGCGCTGAGGCGCTCGGCGGGTATCGGGTCGGGTGCCGGCGCCGGCTTGGGTCGCACGAGAAACCAGATGCCCACGGCACTGGCGGCGACGACGACGACCAGTGCGGCGACACCGGCGATGATGGGCCAGGGGTTGCGTCGTTTGGGTGGGGGTTGGTTCCAGGCGGGTGCGCCGGTGAATTGGTGCGGGGCGTGTGGTGGGGGGCCGCCCCAATTGGGGCCGGGGGCTTGGTAATAGGGTGGTGCGCCCGGCAATTGTGGGGTGTCGGTGCTGTGGTGGTTGGGTGACAAGGATCAGCGATGAGTGATGAGCAGGCCTCGCGGGTGGGCACGGATTTCGGGCCCTATCACCTAAAGCGGCTGTTGGGCCGGGGTGGGATGGGCGAGGTCTATGAGGCCGAGCACACCGTCAAAGAGTGGACGGTCGCGGTCAAGCTGCTCTCGGAGACCTTCAGCAAGGACCCGGTGTTTCGGGAGCGGATGAAGCGCGAAGCCCGCACCGCCGGTCGTTTGCAGGAACCGCACGTGGTGCCCATCCATGACTACGGCGAAATCGACGGGCAGATGTTTTTGGAGATGCGCCTGGTCGAGGGCACCGACTTGGACAGCGTGCTCAAACGCTTCGGCCCGCTGGCCCCACCGCGCGCGGTGGCCATCATCACCCAGATCGCCTCGGCGTTGGATGCCGCCCATGCCGCCGGGGTGATGCACCGCGACGTCAAACCGCAAAACATTCTGGTCACCCGCGATGATTTCGCCTATCTGGTGGACTTCGGCATCGCCAGCGCGACCACCGATGAAAAGCTCACCCAGTTGGGCACCGCGGTCGGGACGTGGAAATACATGGCCCCGGAACGCTTTTCCAACGCCGAAGTCACCTACCGCGCCGACATCTACGCCCTGGCCTGCGTGCTCTACGAATGCCTCACCGGCTCACCGCCGTACACATCCAGCAGCGCGGGGGCGTTGGTCACCGCCCACACCATGAATCCCATCCCCCAGCCCGGCGCGTTGCGGCCCGGGATTCCCAAGGCTTTCGATGCGGTGATCGCCCGCGGGATGGCCAAGAAACCCGCCGACCGCTACGCCAGCGCCGGCGACCTGGCCCTGGCCGCCCACGAAGCGCTCAGCGACCCCGACCAAGACCACGCCGCGACCATCTTGCGCCGTAGCCAAGAAGCCACCCTGCCCGGCACCGTCGTGACACCTCCCCCGCCGCCACCGACCTCGGCCGCCAGCACGCCGCCGCCCAATCCGCCGCCCGGCTCCACCCCGGTGCCCGCGCAGGGCGCCCCGGCCTGGCGGCCCGAAAGCGGCCCCATCCCGGCCGCCACCCCACCGACGGCCACCGCTACTCCGGCTCGTTACTCCGCGAAGGGGAAGACTGGTACGAACGGGGGCCACTTTGGCAGCCG
>NZ_LZJA01000203.1:0-41458 GCF_001666785.1 Mycobacterium sp. E3305
GGACGAAGTGCCGTCGCCCGGGCTCCCACCCGTCGAACTTCGGGTGGTGATGGGCCCGGTCCAGGGTCCCGGGCGGGGGTCGATCCCGACCAGGTCCCCGAAGCCGACAAGGCCGGCCTGGCCGCGTCCGCACCGGAGATCGTCGCGGCGGTCAAACGGATGCTCGACGGCGTGCGCGACGGGGAGTTGGCCCCGTCGCCGCCCGAGCCTGTCGCCGCGGCCCGCACCGGCTGGCTCTGAGCTCTCGATTTCGGTTGCCCGGCAACGGCTACCGGGAGTCTTCGGCGGAAAAGACGTCGATCGCCCGCACGGGCGTCAACATCACCAGCGGGATCTGACGGCTGGTTGACTGCTGATAGGTGAGGTACGGCGGATACAGGTGCGCCATGTACGCCCACACCTGGTGGCGTTCCTCGGCCTCGGGCTCCCGCCAAGTGGCCTCGAACGCTTGAGTCGCGATCTGGACGCCGATCGTGTTGCTCTGCAAGACGTTCAAGTACCACTGCGGGTGCGTGTCGGCACCGCCCTTGGACGCGACGACCACGATCTCGCCACCGACGTTGCCGTAGATCAACGGCCTGACGTAGCTCTTCCCCGACTTGCGGCCCATACACCTGATCAGGCAGTGGGTGGTCATCGCCCTGCCCCCGACCGCGCTCACGTCCATGATGTGGCCGCGCGCGCCGCCGGAGGTCAGATACGTCTCGAGGTGCTCGGCGATCCAGTCGCTGCGTGCGGCTCGGATAGATGCGGCGTCGGCGTCGCTCATCGGTGACTCCTAACGTAAGCGAGGCGAGGGCCTTTGGATGACGGCTTCCGTCGCCCGACTATGCCAGGCGGACCGGTCAGCCGTGCGCCGACCCAACCCGGTGCCGTTAGCCGCTCGTCACCTTTTCGGCCAGCGCAGCCACCTTGGCGTCCAGTTGCTCCGCGGCGCTCAGTAATTCGGGATTGGGTTCGACGACCATCAGCGATGACGGCTTGACGTAGGTCAGGCTGCTGCCGGCCGGCTCGTCGGTGATCAAGACTTCGACCGGGGCGAACAGGCCCGCGGTCGGGTCGTGCCGCAGCATCGTGATCGCGATCAACGGGTTGCCGAGGATGACGCGAATCACCTTGCGGTCGATGCCGGCCTTGGGGATCCACGCGCCGTGGTCGAACAACCCGAACAACATGAATCCGCTGGGGCCGACGTGTGGTTCGACGGCCTGCCGGTAAGAATCCCAGTTGTCGCTAGTTGCCGCGATGTCGTTGATCGCGACGGCTCGCTCGCCGATGTCCGCGAGCAACTCGGCGAGCAGTTCGTCGTAGCTCTTGGTGCTGTCGTGGCGCACCCGCACGCCGTTGAAAACCGTCTCGGTCATAATCTTCCTGTCCTTCGGTCCTCGCCGATCTTGAGGATCGGGGTCCGGTTCTCCGGTTGCACCCTGTCCCACAAGCCGCCCTTGCCCAGT
Source organism: Mycobacterium sp. E3305 (assembly GCF_001666785.1). NCBI lineage: Bacteria > Bacillati > Actinomycetota > Actinomycetes > Mycobacteriales > Mycobacteriaceae > Mycobacterium > Mycobacterium sp. E3305. Next base: position 1,455 of record NZ_LZJA01000203.1, read on the forward strand.
TCTCGTCCCAACTGCTCTTCGCGGCGGAACCACTCCTCGGCAGTCTTGATCCGATTCGGGTGGATCTCGTCGAGCAGGCCGTAATCGCGCTTGATCACCTCGTATTTCCACAAGTTCCAGAATCCGGTGAAGTTGTCGCGCATGCTCATCGTGCTCTTGTCCTTGGGGTCCGCGTTGTAACCGGCGGGCGCATCCGCGGCCCCGCTCAGTGGGCCCTCGCGCCAGTAGGTGTCCAGGTCGGTGTCGATGTACCGCGCCGGATGCCCGGTGACCGCCTCGAACGCCGCGGCGAGGTCGGCGTAGCGAATCTGGTCGACGGCGACTTCGAGATCCATGCCATTCGCGCGCTCGGGGTGGTCGAAAAGCCAGCGGACGTAATAGCCGCAGTCTTCGAGGGCCACATGGGGCACGGCCCCGTCGCCGAGCGGAACCCGCCAGGTCACCACGCCATCCTCGATGGTGGGGGCCATCGGTGTGCCGGGCGAAATCACCATCTCGATGTAGGGGCCTGACGTGAAGACCGCCGCGCCCATCCGATCGGCGTTCACCTGATTCTGGAACAGGATCCACTCACCCACGCGGCCCTTGCCGTCGTAATGGCCGGTGCGGAATCGCGAGTCGTAGCCCGCTTTCTTGAGCCCGTAGTCGAGGTTGCCATACACGAAGAACTTGATTCCCTCTTCGATCGCTATCTCGTAGCTGCGGATGGCCCAATACATTTCGGTCTTCTCGCCGGTGTTGAATCCGTCGATGTTGACGAATGCCGCATCACAACCGCGGAACCCTTCCCGCAGCTTCGCCTCGTCGGCGAATGAGCCTTCCAACACGGACACGTTGTCGAGGGCGAGCAGCTCCTTGGCTCGCCGGGAGCCGGGGTCTCGGCTGAGGAAGCGGACGGAATACTTGTCGTCGGCGACCAGGGCACGAATGATCGGCATGCCCTGGGCGCCGGTGCCGCCGACGACGAAGATCTTCTGGGACATCGTCGTCAGCCCAGCCGCTCGATGATGGTGGCGTTGGCCATGCCGCCGCCCTCGCACATCGTCTGCAGCCCGTACCGGCCGCCGCGCTGCTCCAAAGCGTTGACGAGCGTGGTCATGATGCGGGCGCCGCTGGCCCCCAGCGGATGGCCGATCGCGATGGCGCCGCCGTTGACATTCGTCTTGGCCAGATCGGCGCCGGTGTCGTGCGCCCAGGCGAGCACGACGGGCGCGAAGGCCTCGTTGACCTCGAACAGGTCGATGTCAGCCAGCGTCAATCCCGCACGGTGGAGCACCTTTTCGGTGGCCGGGATGACCCCGGTCAGCATGTACAGCGGATCCGAGCCCACGACGGTGGTGGTGTGGATGCGCGCCAGCGGGCGCAGGCCGAGCTTCTTGGCGACGTCGCTGGTGGTGATCAGCACGGCGGCGCTGCCGTCCGAGAGTGGCGAGGAGTTGCCGGCGGTGATCTCCCAATTGATCTGCGGGAAACGGGCTTTCATCGCCTCGTTGTAGAACGCCGGCCGCAAACCGGCCAGCGTCTCGACCGTCGTGCTGGGCCGGATGAATTCGTCGGCGGACAGCCCGGCGATCGGGATCAGCTCGTTGTCGAAGAGCCCATCCTTGGTGGCGCGCGCGGCCTTGTCGTGGCTGCCCGCGGAGAACTCGTCGAGCTGGGTGCGCGAGAAGCCCCACCGCGCCGCGATCAGTTCGGCGCTGATGCCCTGCGGCACCAGCCCGTCGGGATAGCGCCGCGTCATGTCCTCGCCGAAGGGATTGCTGCCAGGCAGCACCGAGGTGCCCATCGGGACGCGGCCCATCGACTCCACGCCGGCGGCGACGACGAGGTCGTAGGCGCCGGAGAGCACGCCCTGGGCGGCGAAGCTGATGGCCTGCTGGCTGCTGCCGCACTGCCGGTCGATCGTGACCCCGGGAACCGACTCGGGGAATCCGGCACCGAGCAGCGCATTGCGGGCGATGTTGACCGCCTGGTCGCCGACCTGGGCGACGGCGCCGGCGATGACGTCGTCGATCTGCGCCGGGTCTACGCCGGTGCGCGCCACCAGCTCCCGCAGGCTGTGCGCCAGCAGGTCGGCGGGCAAGACGTCGTGCAGCGCACCGCTGGGCTTGCCCTTGCCGATGGGGGTGCGGACGGCTCCGACGATGACGGCGTCGCGGTTCATGGCTCCTCCTTGAGTCCGACGATCTAGGTATAGACCGCTGTACCCAGGTAAACATCTAGGTACACTAAAAGCAACCCAGCCGGAAGGGTGATTTATGACACTGCTACAGGGACCGCTCGCCGACCGCGATACCTGGTCGGCCGTTGGCGAGTGCGCGATCGAGAAGACCATGGCGGTGGTGGGCACCAAATCCGCGATGCTCATCATGCGCGAGGCCTACTACGGCACCACGCGCTTCGACGACTTCGCCCGCCGGGTGGGCATCACCAAGGCCGCCACCTCGGCCAGGCTGTCCGAACTGGTCGAGCTGGGGCTGCTGAAGCGGCAGCCCTACCACGAGCCGGGGCAGCGCCGGCGTGAGGAATACGTGCTCACGGAGGCCGGCATCGACTTCATGCCGGTGGTGTGGGCGATGTTCGAGTGGGGCCGGCGCCACCTGCCGGGCCGCCACCGGCTTCGCCTGACCCACCTCGGCTGTGGCGCCGATGCGGAGGTCCAAATGCGTTGCACCGAGGGGCATCTGGTGCCACCGGACGAGCTCGGCGTGCGGCTGGCTAAGTCTGGTTGAGCGCGGCCAGCAGCCGGCGGGCCGCGGCCACGCGGCGGGCGGCGGGGCCCGACAACGCGTCCAGGGCGCATTCGGGGTCGGCCGGCGGCCCCATGTGCCCGCAGCCGCGCGGGCAGTCCTCGATCGCCCCGGCGAGATCCGAGAAGGCCATCAGCACGTCCTCGGGCTCGATGTGCGCCAGCCCGAACGAGCGGATGCCCGGGGTGTCGATCACCCAGCCGGAGGTCGCCAGGGGCTTGCTCAAAGGGAAGGCGACGGACTGGGTGGAGGTGTGCCGGCCGCGGCCGATCTCGGTGACCTCGCCGACGGCCCGTTCCGCCTCGGGGACAAGGCGATTCACCAACGTCGACTTGCCGACGCCGGAGTGCCCGAGCAGCACGGTGATCTTGCCGCCGAGCAGGTCGGCCACCGCGAGTAGCGGGTCGTCGCGGCCCGCGGCCACCACCGTGAGGTCCAGGTCGACGAAGTGCTCGGCGAACGGCTCCGGCGGCGCCAGGTCGGTCTTGGTCAGGCACAGGATGGGCGTCAGGCCGCCGGCGTAGGCGGCGATCAGCGCCCGGTCCACCAGGCCGGTGCGCGGCGGCGGGTCGGCCAGCGCCACCACGATCAGCAACTGGTCGGCGTTGGCCACCACCACCCGTTCGGTCGGATCGGTGTCATCGGCGGTGCGGCGCAGGACCGTTCGTCGCTCCGCGCGCCGGACGATGCGGGCCAGGGTGTCCAGCCGCCCGGACAGATCGCCCACCACGTCGACGTCGTCGCCGACCACGATCGGGGTGCGGCCGAGTTCCCGCGCCCGCATGGCGGTGATCCGGCGTTCGGGGTCGCCGCCCAGCACGCACCCCCAGCGACCACGGTCGACGCTGACCACCATCGCGGCCTCGGCGTCGGCGTGCTCGGGACGAGTCTTGGTGCGCGGTCGCGACCCCCTGCCGGAGCGGACCTTGACGTCGGACTCGTCGTAATCGCCGGGCCTCAAATATCGGACCCCAGCATGTGTGCCCACAGCTCCGGAAACTCCGGCAGTGTCTTGGAGGTGGAACCGATGTCGTCGACCACGAGCCCGGCCACCCGCAGCCCGATGATCGCGCCCGCCATCGCCATCCGGTGGTCGGCGTAGGCCCGCCAGACGCCGGGGTGCAGCGGTGTCGCGGTGATAACCAGGCCGTCGGGCGTCTCGGTGCAGTCGCCGCCGAGGTTGGTGATCTCGGTGCGCAGCGCGGCGAGGCGGTCGGTCTCGTGGCCCCGCAGGTGACCGATGCCGGAGAAGCGCGACACGGACCCCGGGGTCGCCAGCGCGGCCAGCGCCGCCACCGACGGGGTCAGCTCGCCGACGTCGCGCAGGTCGACGTCGAAGCCGTCATAGCCGGCCGATCCGCGCACCTCCAGGTACGACGCATCTTGGTCGACAACGGCATTCAGCTTGCCCAGCACCGCCAGGATGTGCTCGGCCGGTTGCACGCTCGCCTCCGGCCAGCCGGTGATGCGCACCGTTCCGCCGCTGACCACGGCGGCTGCCAGGAAGGGGACGGCGTTGGTCAGGTCCGGTTCGACCTGCCAATGCCGGGCCGCGACCGGGCCGGGTTGCACCCGCCAGGTGTTGCGAACCGAGTCGTCGACCGCAACCCCGGCCTGGCGCAGCATCACCACCGTCATGGCGATGTGCGGCGCCGACGGCAGCGTCGCCCCGGTGTGCCGCACGGTCAGGCCCTCGGTGAACGACGGCGCGCACAACAGCAGCCCCGACACGAACTGCGAGGACGCCGACGCGTCGATGTCCACGGTCCCGCCGGCCACCGACCCGCCGCCGTGCACGCGGAAGGGCAGGCCCGAGCCCTCGATCGGCACGCCCAGGCCGCGCAGCGCGTCGAGCAGCGGCGCGATCGGCCGCGCCCGGGCCTGCTCGTCGCCGTCGAACTCGACCACCGCCTCGGCCAGCGCCGCCAGCGGCGGGACGAACCGCAGCACCGTCCCGGCCAGGCCGCAATCCACCGTTGCCTCGGGCCCCGGGGCGATCCGGCCACCGACCCTGAGCTCGGACCCGGTGCCGTCGACGCGCAAGCCGAGGGTGCGCAGCGCGCCGATCATCAGATCGGTGTCCCGGCTGCGCAGCGCCCCGCTGATGGTCGGGGCGCCGTGCCCCTGGGCGGCGGCCAACGCGGCCAGCACCAGCGCCCGATTGGTCTGCGACTTCGAGCCCGGAACGGTCACGGTCGCGTGCACCGGTTCCGGCGCGCTGGGGGCCGTCCACATACTCACCGGTCCATCATGGCGTGTCACCGAGCAATGCCACTATGGGACTTATGTGTGGACGGTTCGCGGTCACCACCGATCCGGCGCTGCTGGCCCAGAAGATCAAGGCGATCGACGAGGCCACCGGCGCCTCCGAGAGCGCCGGCACGCCCAACTACAACGTGGCCCCGACGTCGACGATCGCCGCCGTCGTGAGCCGCCACACCGATCCCGATGACGAGCCCACCCGCCGGGTGCGGCTGATGCGCTGGGGCCTGGTCCCGCCCTGGGTCAAGGCCGATGCCGACGGGGCGCCCGAGACCAAGGGCCCGATGCTGATCAACGCCCGCGCCGACAAGGTCACCACGTCGCCCGCGTTCCGGTCGAGCGCGAAGTCGAAGCGCTGCCTGATCCCGATGGACGGCTACTACGAATGGCGCGTCAACCCCGACGCGGCCGGCGGCAAGAAGTCCCGCAAGACGCCCTTCTTCATGTTCCGCCAGGACGGCGAGCCGCTGTTCATGGCGGGGCTGTGGTCGGTCTGGAAGCCGGCCAAGGCGGGCTCGCCGCTGCTGAGCTGCACCATCATCACCACCGACGCGCCCGGCGAGCTGGCCGAGATCCATGACCGGATGCCGCTGGTGGTGCCGGAAGGGGAGTGGGACCGCTGGCTGGACCCCGACGCCCCGATCGACGAAAAGCTCCTCACCCGGCCGCCCGACGTGAGCGGCATTCGAATGCGCGAGGTCTCGACCCTGGTCAACAACGTCCGCAACAACGGGCCCCAGTTACTCGAGCCGGCCGACCCGGAGCCAGAGCAGGCGACCCTGCTTTAGGGTGCTCACCGAGGCGGCGCTTCGCGGTCGTTCGCGCGAGACAACATCCGGGCCACCTTTGTGGTTCGGCGACGGATCCGCGGGGTCCACGTGCGCTTTACCATGCATGGGTGACCGGCTCGTACACCCACACCTTCGAGGAGATCCGTGACCGCCCGGTGGCGGTGATCGGGGCGGGTACGCTCGGGCGCCGCATCGCGCTGATGTTCGCCAGCCGCGGCGGGACGGTGCGGATCTTCGCGCCCCGCGCCGAACAGCGCGCCTCGGCGGTCGACTTCGTCGCGCAGAACCTGCCAAAGTTGTTGCAGGAGCGTGGTTTTGGTGAGATCGGTCAGGCGGTCGCGACGAGCTCGCTGGAAGAGGCGCTCGACGGCGCGTGGCTGGTGGTCGAGTCGGTTCCAGAAAAGCTCGAGGTCAAGATCGCCGCCTGGGACCAGATCGACCAGGCGGCGCCGGCGGATACGATCTTCGCCACCAACTCGTCGTCGTACCCGTCGCGCCTGATGTCAACGTACGTGAAGGACAAATCGCGGCTGTGCAATATGCACTTCTACATGCCGCCGGCCTCCATCGGCGTGGATCTGATGTCCGACGGTGAGACCGATCGGGGACTACTCGACACCCTGCTGACCGTCCTGCCGGAGTTCGGCGTCCATCCCTTCGAGGCGCGCAAGGAATGCACCGGCTTCATCTTCAATCGCATCTGGGCGGCCATCAAACGCGAGTCGCTGGCGGTGGTAGCGGAGGGGGTGGCCCGTCCCGAGGACGTCGACGGCATGTTCAAGGTCAACCTCGGCGTGCCGGCCGGTCCGTTTCAGATGATGGACGCCGTGGGCCTCGACGTCGTGCTCGACATCGAAAACCACTATGCCCAGGAGTTCCCACACCTTCCCGAACACGTGCGTGAGTTGCTGCAGTCCTACGTCGACGCCGGCAAGCTCGGCATCAAGTCCGGCGAGGGCTTCTACAAGTACTAGGACGCGCCCTTGGCCCGGTCGCCGTCAGTTGCTCAAGACCAGGCGCCAACTTCCGGCGATCAAACGGTCCGGCACGCACCAGAAGTTGTTCCAGTTTCCCGGCGTCGTGGCCTTGACCCCCGGCCCGGCGTCTTGACATGCCTCCCGGGTCGGATAGTTGCCCTCGGTTTGGATCGTCTCGGCCTTGCCGACGCCGACGCCGACGGTCAGCAGCCCGGTGAAAGCCAGCAGGCCCGCGGCGACGACGGCCCTCGGGTCGATTGACCGCTTTGCGTCCATGCGCTCCTCCTATGTGATGCACCGCTGATGAGCGAAGGGTGTCAGATGGGCGCGCCGCGCACAACACGTGGGTGATGCCGAATTGTGGCCAAAGGGCCCTTATCTTCGACATCGGAACTGGCAAATCATATGGTGATGACAACTACCGACCGGACCGTTTTTGAAGGTCCATTGCAACAGCTGGCGCGCAGCGCGTGGCAGCTGCTTCTGCTCATCGGCGTGCTGGCGGTGGCACTCGGTGTCATCGTGCTGGCCTGGCCGGGCAAGACACTCTTCGTCGCGGGTGTCCTGTTCGGGATCTACTTGGTGGCTTCCGGCATCGGCTACGTGTTCACGGCCTTTGGCACAGACGTGGGCGCCGCTATGCGGGTGCTCACGTTCCTCACCGGCGTCGTGTCAATCGTGCTGGGGTTCTTCTGTTTCCGCGACAAATTTGAGGCCGTCACGCTGCTGGCGATCTGGATCGGCGTCAGCTGGCTGTTCCGCGGGATGACCATCCTGGCCGCGGCGCTGTCGTTCGACCACATGCCCGGCCGCGGCTGGCAGGTGCTCTCCGGCTTGATCATCGTGGTCGGCGGGGCCGTGCTGATCGTCTCGCCGTTGGATTCGATCGCGATCCTGACCCTCGTCGCGGGTTGCTGGTTGATCGCCATCGGCATCGTCGACATCATCAACGCCATCCAGGTTCGCAACCGCGCCAAGCACGTTGTGGACACACTGGCCCGGCCCGCCGCCTAGGCGGGGCACCCGGGCCATCTAGTCAGGGCGGACCGACTTTCGGCGCCGAGATTGCGGCGGCGGTTGTGATCCACGGGCAAACCACAACCCCCACGGCAATCTCGGCGACGGCGGTGCCCGTCAGGGCAGCCGCCGCTCGGCCTCGAACGCCAGGCACAGCTCGGCGAGATCCCGCGGTCGCGACACAGAGCGGCCCGTCAGCTCTTCGATGCGGCGCAGCCGGTGCCGCACCGTATTGGGATGACAGAAGATCTTCGCCGCGGCGTCGTTCGCGGAACCGTCCGCGTCGAGCCAGGCCTGAAATGTGTTGAGCAGGATCGAGCGCTCATCCGCGGCCAACTCGTTAAGCCGCTGCAACAGCAGGGACTTGATCTTGCCCATCACCTCGGGTGCGCTGACGGCCGCCAACGCGAGTGGAGTGTCATCGAACACCGACACGAGCGAGTCCCCTGATTGCTTACTGCCGGCCGCCGCCCGGGCTAACCGCAAGGCGTCGCCGGTGTCGGTCAGGCTCCGAAACGGCGGACTGATGCCGACCCGCGCAGTCGCGGCCTGACCGAGCACCTCGACCAAGATTCTCAAAGGGGCGGAAACCCGCGGGCCTTTGAGCGCAACGATCCCGACCTGGAGGTCCGGGGAGAGCCGCCACGCCGAACGGATGTCGCGGGCGGACAGCTTGTTCTCGATCGCCGGGAGGCCCAAACGCCCAACGGCCGGCAGCTTCGCGGCCACCACGACGTAGGGCCCAGACGCCGGTAACCGCAGTAAATCCGCTGCCTCCCAAAGGCTCTGCTTGTCAGTCATCCGCTGCGACAGCAGCGCCTCGACCAAAGCCGACCGCTCTTCTTCACGCTCGAGGAGCTGTGTGGTGAGCTGCTGGCGGTAGGCCGTGGCCATCGCCTGGGTGAAAGTCTCCTGCGCGAAGAAGATGCGTGCGGTGGCATCCAGGATGGCGTCGGTCGGTATCGCCGCGGCGCGGGCGACGGCCAGGGTCTCCTCCCACATGAACCGGAAACCGATGCGGTAGGCGGTCATGACCGCCGGCAGCGGCACCCCGGCGGTCGCCCGCTCGGTGCCGGTGCGCTCGGCGGGCGAGACGTCGACATCGTCCTCGCCGGTGAGCGAATGAAAGATGAAAGCCACGTTCGCCACGCAACTCTCGGCCACCTGACCCTTCGTGACGACGGTGTCGTCGCGGTAGGCGTCGATGTCCCGGCAAAGCACGTCGGCCATGGCCCTGCCCAGCGCGGGCGCGCGCGCCAGCATGAGCTTGCTGAGCTCCACCACATGCGGGTCAACCGCCACGCCGCCCATAACGCGAACCTTATTCCTGACCGGCGGCGAATGTGACCGGTCACAGTCAACCGGGCGCGGTGTTGTTTCGGCGAACATTGTGATCGGAGGTTGCCGGGATGACGCTGGAAGCACGCCCGAAGAACTCGTCCCGGAGGCACACCATGGCGGCACTGAGCGCCCACCTGATCGCGTCGAAGGACCGTCACCCCGAACGCATCGCGCTGCGTTGCGACGACCTGACATTCACCTTCGCCGAACTCGACGCCGCCGCGGCGCGGGTGGCGACGCTGCTGGAACGGGCGGGGATCCGGCCCGGCGACCGGGTCGGTGTGATGCTGCCCAACACACCGGCCTTCGCGGTCGCGTTCTACGGCATCATGTATCGGGGCGCCGTCGCGGTCCCGATGAACCCGCTGCTGAAAGAGCGGGAGATCGCCTACTACCTCTCGAACAGCGGCACCACGGCGCTCTTTGCGACGCCGGCTTTCGCCGACGAGGTCATCCCGGCGGCGACCCGTGGCGGGGCGCGATGCTGGCTCGTCGATGACGCGGACCTGATGAAGCTCGTCGCGGACCTGCCGGAGCAGACCACCGCGGTACAGCGCAGCGACGACGATGTCGCGGTCATCTTGCACACCTCCGGGACCACCGGAAAACCCAAGGGCGCCATGCTTACTCATGGGAGCCTCCGGCGCATCGCCGAGGTCGGCGTTCGCACCCTGCTCGGGGCGGGGCCGGACGATGTGGTGATGGGCTGCTTGCCCCTCTTCCATGTTTTCGGACTCACCTGCGGGCTCAACGTTTCCGTTCTTGCGGGCGCGATGCTGACACTCATCCCTCGGTTCGACCCGCTCAAGGCGCTCCAGGTGATCGAGCGTGACACCGTCACGATCTTCGAGGGGGTGCCGACCATGTACTCGGCGTTGCTCGGCGTGGCCGATCAGGCCTCGACGGGCGCGACGCGGAGCTTGCGGACCTGCGCCTCCGGCGGCGCCGCACTGCCCGTCCAGGTCCTCGCCGACTTTGAAAAGACGTTCCAGTGCACCGTTTTGGAGGGGTACGGGCTTTCCGAGAGCACGGCGGTCGCGGCGTTCAATCATCCCGATCGCCCCCGCAAGGCGGGCTCGATCGGCACCCCGATCGAGGGTGTCGAGATGCGGGTCGTCGACTTCGGTGGCGCCGAGGTCCCGCGGGGCCAGACCGGAGAGATTCAGATCCGCGGCCATAACGTGATGAAGGGCTACTGGAACCTGCCGGAGGCGACGCGGGCCACCATCACACCCGACGGGTGGCTGAACACCGGCGACGTCGGCCGCGTCGACGAGGACGGCTACTTCTACATCGTCGACCGCACAAAGGACTTGATCATCCGCGGCGGGTACAACGTCTATCCCCGCGAGGTCGAGGAAGTGCTCTATGAGCATCCGGCGGTGGCCGAAGCCGCCGTCGTCGGTATTCCGCACGACTCCCTCGGTGAGGAGGTCGGCGCCGCCGTCGCGCTCAAGGAGGGCGCTTCCGCGGCGCCGGAGGAACTGCGCGAATACGTGAAGCGGCGCGTGGCCGCCTACAAGTACCCGCGTTTGGTGTGGCTCGTCGACGCGCTGCCCAAGGGGCCCACCGGCAAGGTCCAGAAGCGCGACATCAACATCCCCGCAGTAGAAAGCATGCGATAACCATGGTCACCCAAACCGCCAGAGCCGAAGAGCTCGCCGCACCCCTCGACCTGCTCTTGACGAGCGCCACCAAGCCGTTCGCCGGCCGGATGATGCCCGACGACACCTGGACCCGATTCGCCGTCGGCCTCGCCAAGCAGCCCGGCGCGGTGGCCGGCCGGATCGGGGCTCTCACCCGCGAGCTCGGCGCCGTCGCGGCCGGCAACTCACACCGGGTGCCGGCGCGCGCCGACAAGCGATTCGCCGACCCGGCCTGGGAGCAGAACCCGGTGCTGCACCGGATCATGCAGGCCTATCTCGCCGGCGCGGAGACCGCCGAGGGGCTGCTCGCCGACGCCGGGCTGGACTGGCGCGACCAGGAGAGGATGCGGTTCGTCGTCGACAATCTGGTCGAGGGTCTGGCCCCCAGTAACAACCCGCTGATCAGCCCGCTCGGCTGGAAGGCGATGATCGACACCGGCGGCCTGAGCGCGGTGCGGGGCCTGAAAGCGTTTGCGCGGGACATGCTTTCGAAGCCCCGGGTGCCCGCGATGGTCGAGCCCGACGCCTACGCGGTGGGCGAGACCTTGGCCCTCACCAAGGGAGCGGTCGTGCTGCGCACGTCCATGTTCGAACTGATCCAATACGCGCCGCAGACCGCGAAGGTCCGTGAGGTCCCGCTGCTGTTGGTGCCGCCGGTGATCAACAAGTACTACATCATGGACATCGCGCCCGGCCGCAGCATGATCGAGTACTTCGTCGCCCAGGGGCAGCAGGTGTTCGTCGTCTCCTGGCGCAATCCGCAGAAGCGCCATCGGGATTGGGGCTTCGACGCGTACGGCGCGGCGATCATCGAGGCGATGGACGCGGTGGAGAAGATCAGCGGGACCGACCGCACCCACCTGCTGGCCACCTGCTCGGGCGGAATCCTGGCCGCGATGACGGCGGCCCACCTGGCCGAGATCGGCCGCGGTGACCGGGTGGCCGGCCTCAACCTGTCCGTCACCGTGCTGGACGAGAACCGGGCGGGCCTGGCTGCCGCGGTGATGAGCGATCGCGCGGCCCAGGCGGCGATCCGGGTCTCGGCCCGAAAGGGCTACCTGGACGGTCGGGACATGGCCGAGATGTTCGCCTGGCTGCGGCCCACCGACCTGGTGTGGCGGTATTGGGTGAACAACTACGTCCAGGGACGCAAGCCGGCGCCGTTCGACGTGCTGTTCTGGAACGCCGACACCACCCGGATGACGGCCGCGCTGCACCGCGACATGGTTTTGATGGCCGTGCGCAACGCCCTGGTCACCCCCGGCGGGGTCGAGATGCTCGGCACCCCGGTGGACCTGTCGAAGGTCACCGCCGACGCCTACGTCGTCGGCGGCGTCGCCGACCACATCTCGCCGTGGCAGGCCACGTACCGCAGCGCACGGCTGCTCGGCAGCAAGGACAACCGGTACGTGCTGTCCACCAGCGGCCACATCGCGGCTCTGGTCAACCCGCCGGGCAACCCGAAGGCTTCGTACCGGACCGGACCGGTCGAGGCGGAGGATCCACAAGAGTGGCTGCAGTCGTCGCAGCAGTCCAAGGACTCCTGGTGGCCGGACTACGTGGAGTGGCTCGCCGAGCGCAGCGGGCCGGAGGTCGATGCCCCGAAAGCCCTTGGCGGCGAGGGACTCCCGCCGCTCGGACCCGCTCCCGGCGGCTATGTGATGGAGAAGTGAGTGAGGCGCAGCCCACAACAACAGCGGCGCCTGCGGGTGGTCCAGCCGAGCACGGTGGGCCACGAGCGTTACGTCAGCGCCGGCGGGCAGCGGATCCGGGTCAACATCCGTCGGGGAACCGGAGTGCCGCTCGTGCTCTGCAACGGCATCGGCGCCAGCCTGGAGGTGCTCGACCCGCTGGTCGAGCAGCTGCCGATGACCGTCGTGAGGTTCGATGTGCCGGGTACCGGGGGGTCGCCGACCTCGCCCCTGCCCTACGGGTTTCCCTATCTGGCCTGGGTGTTGGGCCGGGTGTTGTCCAAACTCGGCATCGGGGTCGTCGACATCTTCGGGCTGTCCTGGGGCGGGGCGCTGGCGCAGCAGTTCGCGTTCCAGAATCCACGCCGATGCAGGCGCATGGTATTGGTGGCGACGGGCACCGGCATCCTCATGGTGCCGGCCAGCCCCTTCGTGCTGGCGAAAATGGCCACCCCGCGCCGGTTCTCGGATCCCAACTACGCCGCTTCGATCGCCGGTGACCTCTACGGCGGCACCGTCCGCGCCCACGGCGAAGACGTGGCGAAGCTGTTCGTGCGGCAGTTACACGCCGGTTCGAAGATGGGCTACCTGCATCAACTGCTCGCCGGGTCGGTCTGGACGAGCCTGTTCGCGCTGCCCGCGGTGCGGCAGGAGACGCTGATCGTCTCGGGCACCGACGACCCGATCATCCCGGTGGCCAACGCGCACATCCTGCACCGGTTGCTGCCCCATGCGGTTCTCCACCTGCATTCGGGCGGTCACATCGACATCGTGCACAACGCGACCGAGCTCGCCCCCGTGATCGAGGGTTTTCTGAGCGAGGCGGGCGAACGGGCCTAGCCGCGGATGTCCGCGGTGACCGCATTCGTCAACCGGATCAGGTCCTGCGGCGAAACGCCGACGTCCCAGCCTCGCCGGCCCGCGCTGCAATACACTCGCTCGAAGTCCAGCGCGCCCGCGTCCACGACCGTCGGCAGGGTCTTGCGCTGCCCGAACGGCGACACGGCGCCCACCAGGTAGCCGGTGGCCCGCTCGGCGGCGGCGGACTCGGCCATGACCGCTTTGGCCGCCCCCAACGCCGCGGCGCTCGCCTTCAGCGAAAGCCGCTCCGGCACAGGCAGTATCGCGACGGCCAGCGCGCCGGGCACCGCGATGACGAGGGTCTTGAAGACCTGTTCGGGTGCGATGCCGCGCTCGGTCAGCGCGTGGACCGCCTCGGCGCCGAACGAGCGCTCGCGCGGATCGTGGTCGAACGTGACAACCTCATGCGGCACACCGGCTTTCACCAACGCGGCGAGCGCGGGCGTGGCGGCGCGAGGCATCAGGGCCCGGCCCGGCTAGGGGCCCGAGTACCCCGGCGGGTTCACGCCGTCGACCCAGAAGTCGACACCGAGCTGCCCGCCCGGCACGCAGTTGTAGACCGACAGGTCGGTGACGCCGGACTCCAGCAGCACGTCCTCACACAGCAGGGTGTTGCCGGTGTACTCGCGGGCGGGCTTGTTGAGGATCACGTACGCGGCGTCGGAGTACACCTCCGGCTTGCGGGCGCGGCCCATCGCCTCGTCACCCCCGAGCAGGTTCTGCACCGCGGCGGTGGCCACCAGCGTGCGCGGCCACAGCGTGTTCGACGCGATGCCCGCCTCGCGCATCTCCTCGGCGATGCCCAGCGCGCACAGCGTCATGCCGAACTTGGCCATCATGTACGCGGTCGGCTTCAGCCACTCCTTGCCGAGCAGCACGGGCGGCGACAGCGTCAGGATGTGCGGGTTGTCCGCCTTCTTCAGGTGCGGGATGCAGGCCTGCGACACCGCGTACGTGCCGCGCACCTGGATGCCGTTCATCAGGTCGAACCGCTTCATCGGCACCTCGGTGATGGACCCCAGGTTGATCGCCGACGCGTTGTTGACGCAGATGTCGATGCCGCCGAACTGCTCGACGGCCTTGGCCACCGCGGCCTCCACGGACTCCGGGTCCCGGACGTCCCCCACGATCGGCAGGGCCTGCCCACCCGCCTCCTCCAGCTCCTTGGCGGCGGTGTACACCGTGCCCGGCAGCTTGGGGTGGGGCTCGGCGGTCTTGGCGATCAGGGCGATGTTGGCGCCGTCTTGGGCGGCGCGCTTGGCGATCGCCAGGCCGATACCGCGGCTGGCGCCGGAGATGAACATGGTCTTGCCGTTCAGGGACATGGCGCCACATTAACGTCCTGCCGCTCCCGCCCGGACCGGGGGACGGGCGGCGACGGACTCCGCCGGGAAATAGCACGTCGGCCCCCGCTGTTGACTCAATCGGTCTCTGAAGTTACGTAGGCGCACCCAGGCAGACACTGTCGGTGGCAGCCTCTAGATTGGGAGGAGCGGTTTGGTGTCAGCGGCGACGAGCCTGTTGGACCGTCCAACGGGTGCCGACCAGTTGGCTTGCTTTCTGGCAAGCCCGGTGGCGCTTGCAGCGCCGTCCGGCGACACCGCAGCGGAAGGGACCGGGGTAATCGACATGGCCGACACAGACGGCGCGACAGCACAGGAGATTCCCGATCCCGGCCCGCCCGAGACGGACGCGGAGCTGATGGCGCGCTTCGAGCGCGACGCGATCCCCCTGCTGGACCAGCTGTACGGCGGTGCCCTGCGCATGACCCGCAATCCCGCCGACGCGGAAGACCTGCTGCAAGAGACGATGGTCAAGGCTTATGCGGGCTTCCGCTCGTTCAGGGCCGGCACCAACCTCAAGGCGTGGCTGTACCGGATCCTGACCAACACCTACATCAACAGCTACCGCAAGAGGCAGCGCCAGCCGGCCGAGTACCCCACCGAGGAGATCACCGACTGGCAGCTGGCGTCCAACGCCGAGCACTCGTCCACCGGGCTGCGCTCGGCCGAGGTCGAGGCGCTGGAGGCGCTGCCGGATAACGAGATCAAGGAAGCGCTGCAGGCGTTGCCGGAGGAATTCCGGATGGCCGTCTACTACGCCGATGTCGAGGGTTTTCCGTACAAGGAAATCGCGGAAATCATGGATACGCCCATCGGGACGGTAATGTCACGGCTGCACCGCGGCCGCCGTCAACTGCGGTCGCTGCTGGCTGACGTGGCCAAGGAGCGGGGTTTCAACCGCGGCCACCAGGCGCACGAGGAGGTGTCGTCATGAGCGAGTTGTCGGGCCCCGGCGACACGTGCCCCAACGACGACGCTCACGGCGCCGTCGGCTGTGCCGAGGTGATTCGCCAGGTCTGGCTGCTGCTCGACGGCGAATGCACGCCGGAGTCCCGCGACCAGCTGCGCCGCCACCTCGAGGCGTGCCCCGGCTGCTTCAAGCACTACGGCCTCGAGGAGCGCATCAAGGCGTTGATCGCCACCAAGTGCAAAGGCGAGAAGGCCCCCGAGGGCCTGCGCGAGCGGCTACGGCTGGAGATCCGCCGGACCACCATCATCCGAGAGACGCGGTAGCGGGCCTCAGGCGTTGGGCCGCTTGCCGTGGTTGGCCTTGCTGTGCTTGCGGTCGCGCTTCTTGCGGCCCCGTTTGGCCATTTCGGAAAACCTCCGTTGATTGATCGAAACCGGGCGCCCGGCGCCCGTTAGCTTGCCTCACATTCTCGCACGGCCTGTCGGGGCCCCGTGCGCCGCGGTGGGCCGGGGGCCTGTGGTTCGATATACACCGAGCCTGACGGAAGCTAGATGGACCAGCAGCCAGCCTGCGCAATGGCCGAAACGAGTGGGGTGAAGATGGCCGAGGATGTGCGCGCCGAGATCGTGGCCAGCGTGCTCGAAGTCGTAGTCAACGAGGGTGACCAGATCGGCAAAGGCGACGTCGTGGTGCTGCTGGAGTCGATGAAGATGGAGATCCCGGTCCTGGCTGAGGTCGACGGCACGGTGAGCAAGGTGAGCGTCTCGGTGGGCGATGTCATCCAGGCGGGCGACCTGATTGCCGTGATCAGCTAAACCTTGAAGCCTTTCTTGTCCGCTGCCGGGGAATTGCCCGGGGAGTGAGCGATGTCGACTCTCGGTGACCTGCTTGCCGAACACACCGTGCTGCCCGGCAACGCCGTGGATCACCTGCACGCGGTGGTGGGGGAGTGGCAGCTGCTGGCGGACCTGTCCTTCGCCGACTACCTGATGTGGGTTCGCCGCGACGACGGCATGTTGGTGTGCGTGGCGCAGTGCCGGCCGAACACCGCGCCCACGGTGCTGCTGACCGACTCGGTCGGCAGCGTCGTCGCCGCCGACCGGCTGGCGCTCGTCGCCGAGACCTTCGATTCCGGCCTGGCGCAGCGGGATGGCGAAGCGGCGCAAGAGGATTCGTGGCTGCCCGGCCCGCACGTGGAGGCGTCCCCGGTGCGGTACGGGGGGCAGGTGGTGGCCGTGCTGACCCGGCATCAGACCGCCGTCGCGGCCGACCGCGCGTCCGGCCACCTGGAGACGGCCTACCGGGACTGCGCCCGGGATCTGGTCGCCATGCTCGCCGAGGGCACCTTCCCCGACGTGGGCGACGTGGTCATGTCGCGCTCCACGCCGCGGGCCGGCGACGGCTTCATCCGGTTGGACGTCAACGGCGTCGTCGCCTACGCCAGTCCCAACGCGGTTTCGGCCTACCACCGGATGGGCCTGACCACCGAGCTGGAGGGCCGCAACCTGGTCAAGGTCACGCGGCCGCTGGTCTCCGACCCGTTCGAGGCGCAGGAGCTGGCGGAGCACGTGCTCGACCTGCTGGCCGGCGGGCGCAGCATGCGCATGGAGGTGGACGCCGGCGGCGCCACGGTGCTGTTGCGCACGCTGCCGCTGGTGGTCGACGGCGCCAGCGCCGGCGCCGCGGTGCTGATCCGCGACGTCACCGAGGTGAAGCGCCGCGACCGGGCCCTGATCTCCAAGGACGCGACGATCCGGGAAATCCACCACCGGGTCAAGAACAACCTGCAGACGGTGGCGGCGCTGCTGCGGCTGCAGGCCCGCCGGACGGCCAACGCCGAAGGCCGGGAGGCCCTGATCGAGTCGGTGCGCCGGGTCTCGTCCATCGCCTTGGTGCACGACGCGCTGTCGATGTCGGTGGACGAGCAGGTCAACCTCGACGAGGTGATCGACCGGATCCTGCCGATCATGAACGACGTCGCGTCGGTCGACCGGCCGATCCGGATCAACCGGGTCGGCGACCTGGGCGTGCTGGACTCCGACCGCGCGACCGCCCTGATCATGGTGATCACCGAACTGGTTCAGAACGCGATCGAGCACGCTTTCGACCCCGCCG
Organism: Mycobacterium sp. E3305; assembly: GCF_001666785.1. Classification (NCBI taxonomy): domain Bacteria; kingdom Bacillati; phylum Actinomycetota; class Actinomycetes; order Mycobacteriales; family Mycobacteriaceae; genus Mycobacterium; species Mycobacterium sp. E3305. The sequence continues at coordinate 19,159 of NZ_LZJA01000203.1, forward strand.
CCGAGGAGGGCTCGGTGACCATCCGCGCCGAGCGTTCGGCGCGCTGGCTCGACGTCGTCGTGCACGACGACGGCCGTGGTTTGCCGGAAGGCTTCAGCCTGGAGACGTCCGACAGCCTCGGCCTGCAGATCGTGCGGACGCTGGTGTCGGCCGAGCTGGACGGCACGCTGGGCATGCGTCAGGCCCCGTCCCGCGGCACCGACGTGGTGCTGCGGGTGCCCATCGGCCGGCGAACCCGATTGGTGTTGTAGGTGTGCGGCCGACACAACAGCGCGGCCCCGACTTTCGTCGAGGCCGCGCTGTGTGGTCTAAACCAGTCAGACTCCGCTACGGGCCTTCGTCCGGGCGTTGCGACGCTTGAGTGCGCGCCGCTCGTCTTCACTCATGCCGCCCCAGACGCCCGAATCCTGGCCGGTATTCAGGGCCCAGGAAAGGCAGTCTGTGGTTACCGGGCACCGATTGCAGACCAGTTTCGCGTCAGCGATCTGCGCGAGCGCCGGGCCGCTGTTCCCTACCGGGAAGAACAGCTCCGGGTCTTCGTCGCGACAGACCGCCTTGTGGCGCCAATCCATAAGTTGTTACTCCTCACTGAGTGCGCAGCAAGGCGCACGGCCAATTTTCTTCGGCTGTTAACGCGTGCACAAGAAAAGGGTCCGTACCCCTATCTAACTTTCTGCATGCAACCTTTCGATCGTTTCACAGGCCCAACAGAAGTCAATAGCGTGCGTTACCTCGTGGGCAATCTCACTTTGACCGTTCCGTAGCCGGGCCATTACTCCGTTGTACTACACTGACTGGCCGATCTCGGAGAAAATATTCACCGCCCGGCCCCTTGGCGCTTCGTTATCGCAGCTCAGAGTGATTTTTTAGCGGAGGCGCGACGACGGCCAGCGCGTCCGGGACCGCCCGGAACGTCATGCTTTCGCGCACGCCGAGGTAATCGCCGTCGAACTGGCAGGCGACCGGGCCCCCGGCCGAGGTCACCCGCAAACAGGGCACGTCGTCCTCGGTGACGAGGTGGTCGAACGCGAACTTGGGCCGTTTGGCGAACATCTGCCGCACGATGCGCAGCGTCGGGATCGTCTTCATGCTCTTCGGCGCGAACACTCCCAGGCCCGACTCGAAGGTGCAGCCGGGATTGGTCCATACCGGCCGATCGTTGGCGAACGTCCAGGGGCTGGAGTTGGAGACGAAGACGAAGCTCACCCCCGGGATGGGTTCGCGGCCGGGCAATTCGAGCTGCAGCATCGGCTCGCGGCGCGTGTAGCCCCACACGGCGGGCACCGCCGCGCGGATGTAGCGCCACGCCGTGACCTTGCCGCCCTTGTCGCGTTCGGCCTCGACCGCGGCGACCACCTCCGCGTCGACCCCCATCCCGGTGTTGAAGACCGCCCACCGCTCACCGCAGTCGATCAGCCCTATCCGGCGCCAGGTGTGGTGGCGGCGATAGTCGTCGATCAGCTGGATGAGCTGGTTGGTCGCGGCCACCGGGTCCCGCGAGATCCCCAGCGAGCGCGCCAGCACGTTCGCCGAACCGCCGGGAACCACCGCGACCGCAGGCACCGGGCCGGTGGGCCCGGAATTCGAGCCCGGACGGCCGAGCAGGCCGTTGACCACACCGCTGACCGTGCCGTCGCCGCCGTGCACCACGACCAGGTCGACGCCGTCCGCGACCGCCTTCTCCGCGAGTTCGGTGCCGTGACCTCGGTGGTGGGTGTGTTCGACGGTGAGCTCCAGGCGGCTCTTGAGCGCGTGCGCCAGCAGGTCGCGACCGGCCGGGGTCGTGGAGGTGGCGGTCGGGTTCACGATCAGCACGGCGCGCATGATGCACGAGCTTATGCGGGCCGGTTAAGGCCGTGCTGTGGGGAACTCCCCCCGCGGCGGGGTGACTACGCTGACGCGGGTGACAGTCTTCCGCCGCAACCCCGGGGCCGCCCCGGCCGCCGTGCGCGGCGCCGGGCTGCTCGTGGCGTTGCAGGGGGCGGCCGGGCTGGTCATGGCGGTGGTGCTGGTGGTGCGGGGTGCCGCCGGGGCAGATCAGCGCGTGGTCAACGGCTTGGGCACGGCGGTCTTCTTCGTCCTGGTCGGGGCCGTGGTGTTGGCTGCCGGACGTGCGCTCATCCTCGGCAAGCGCTGGGGGCGCGGGCTGGCCGTGATCACCCAGCTGCTGTTGCTCCCCGTGGCGTGGTACCTGGCGGTCGACTCGCACCGGCCCGGCTTCGGGATTCCCGCGGGGTGCGCGGCGCTGGCCGTGCTCGGCCTGCTCTTCAGCCCCGCCGGCCTGCGGTGGGCCGGTGGCGGCGATCAGCGCGACTCGGCCAGGTCGGCCAACCGCGGGCCCGACAGCCGGTAGGTGGTCCACTCGCTCTGCGGTTCACCGCCGACGCCGTCGTACAGGGCGATCGCGTCGGTGTTCCAATTCAGCACCGCCCAAGACAACCGCGTGTAGCCCTTGGCAAGGCATTCGGCCGCCAGCGTCGCCAGCAGCGCGCGCGCCAGGCCGCGACGGCGAAAGCGCGGATGCACGAACAGGTCTTCGAGGTAGATGCCGGCCGCGCCGTCCCAGGTGGAGAAGTTGAGAAACCACAGCGCCATCGCGGCGACCTCGCCGTCGGCTTCCGCGACGTGTCCGTGCAATGTCGGGCTAGGGCCGAAAAGGGCTGCGGTGATTTGTTTTTCGGTGACGGTACATTGGTCGGCGGCATTTTCGAATTCGGCCAGCGCGCGAATCATTTCGATGATGGCGGCGGCGTCTTCGGGTTTGGCGCGGCGAATGGTCATCGCTTTACGTCCAATGCGTTGAGGATCGTGGCGAATTTCGTTGTGGTTTCCGCGACTTCCTCGTCGGGATCGGATTCGGCGACGATGCCGCCCCCGGAGCGGGCCAACGCGCTGCGCCGGTCCGCCGACAGCTGTGCGCAGCGGATGGCCACCACCCAGCGGCCGTCGCCCCGGGCGTCGCACCAGCCCGCCGCCCCCGCGTAGAACCCGCGGTCGCCTTCCAGCTCGGCGATGAGCTCGACCGCGGCCTTGGTGGGCACGCCGCCTACCGCGGGGGTGGGATGCAGCGCCAGCGCCAAATCGATTGCGGTGGTTGAGGTGTCGCGCAGGCGGCCGCTGATCGGCGTGCACAGGTGCCACACCGCCGCGGTGCGGCTCAACTCGGGCTCGGCGGCGATCGTCAGCTCGTCGCACAGCGGCTCCAGGGCGGCCCGGATCGTCTCGATCACCAGCTGGTGCTCGTGCCGGTCCTTGGCCGAGCCGGCCAGCGCGGCGCCGTTCGCCGCGTCGGCGTCCGGGTCGGCCGCGCGGGGGGCCGACCCGGCGAACGGCCGGCAGGTGACCCGGTCGCCGGAGCGCGCCACCAGCAGTTCGGGGCTGGCGCCCACCAGCGCCGCCCCGGCGTAATCGTCGCCTGCGGCGGTCAGGTCGACCAGGTAGCCGTAGGCGGCCGGATCGGCGGCGATGAGGCGGCGCAGGATGACGCGCGCGTCCAGGGGGGCGTCGGCGACCAGCCGCAGCGCGCGGGACAGCACCACCTTGCTCAGCAGGCTGTCGGGCGCGGTGAGCTGATCGCGAGCCCGGACGATGCGGCGGCGGTAGGCGTCCGGCGGCGGGTCGGCGGCGGCGATGCGCACCGGCGGCAGTGGGCCCGTCGGCCAGTCCGGGGGGACGTCGGTGCGGCGCACGGCCTCGGGCGTCAGCAGCGCCGCGGGCCGGTCGACGTCAAAAGGCAACGCACCCAGCACTATTGGGGCCAACCCTGACCTCAGGGCGTCCTGCGCCGCCGCCACGTCGCGGTAGCGCTCGCGCACCCCCTCGGCGAGCAGGGTTTGCTTCGGTCCGCACAGCGCGAACGGCGGTTGGGTGCTCACCCGGGTTTGATCGCCTGTGGCTGGGCGGTCAGGCCGAGCGCGGCGAGCTGACGCACCCCGTGCTCGAATCCGCACACCGCGAGGGAGCCGGCGAGCATCCAGAAGCGGCTGCCCTCGACGAGCGGCAGCTCTACCCAGCGGGTGATGACCGAACGCGAGAAGTGGCTGTGCCCAACGAACACCACGTCGCGCGAGTCCATGTGCTCCAACGCGAATGTCACGGCCTCATCGGCGCGGGCGCTGACCTGCGCCACGCTCTCGCCGCCGGGGCAGCCGTGCGTCCAGACCAGCCAGTCGGGCACGGATTCCTGGATCTGCGGGGTTGTCAGCCCCTCGTAGGCCCCGTAATCCCATTCGGCGAGCAGGGGAGAGACCTCGTCGACGGCCAGCCCGGCCAGCTTGGCCGTGGTCAGGGCCCGGATGCGCGGGCTGCTGACCACCAACGGGTCGGTGAGGTTGAGTTCGCGCAGGACGCGGCCGGCGAGCTCGGCCTGGACGCGTCCGGTGTCGGTGAGCTCGAGGTCGGTTCGGCTGGTGTGCTGGCCGGATTTCGACCACTCGGTCTGGCCGTGGCGGAGCAGTACAAGTCGGTGGTTGTGCAGGCCCATATCGACCGATTCTGCCGGACGACACCCCGGGGCCGTCGGCCGCAGCGCGGGGCGATCGAACATGCCAGGATGGGCACTGTGACCGTGGCAACAAGGAGGGGCGGGCGCTAGTGAGAAAGACCCGGGTATTGGCGGTGGCCAACCAGAAGGGCGGCGTGGCCAAGACTACGACGGTTGCCTCGCTGGGGGCGGCGATGGTGGACGAGGGGCAGCGGGTGCTCCTGGTCGACCTGGATCCGCAGGGCTGCCTGACGTTCTCGCTGGGCCAGGATCCCGACAAGCTCCCGGTGTCGGTGCACGAGGTGCTGCTCGGTGAGGTCGAGCCGAACGCGGCGCTGGTCACGACGATGGAGGGCATGACGCTGCTGCCGGCCAACATCGACCTGGCCGGCGCCGAGGCGATGCTGTTGATGCGCGCCGGCCGCGAGTACGCGCTCAAGCGCGCGCTGGCCAAGGTCTCCGACGACTTCGACGTGGTCATCATCGACTGCCCGCCGTCGCTGGGGGTGCTCACCCTCAACGGGCTGACCGCCGCCGACGAGGTGATGGTGCCGCTGCAGTGCGAAACGCTGGCGCACCGCGGCGTCGGCCAATTCCTGCGCACGGTCGCCGACGTCCAGCAGATCACGAACCCGGAACTGCGGCTGCTGGGCGCGTTGCCGACGCTGTACGACTCGCGGACCACCCACACCCGCGACGTTCTGATGGACGTCGCCGACCGCTACAACATGCCGGTGCTGGCCCCGCCGATCCCGCGGACGGTGCGCTTCGCCGAGGCCAGCGCCTCGGGCTCGTCGGTGATGTCCGGCCGCAAGAACAAGGGCTCGTCGGCCTACGGGGAGCTGGCGAAGGCGTTGCTCAAGCACTGGAAGACCGGCAAACCGCTGCCGACGTTCGCCGTCGAGGTCTAGTGGCTTTGATTGTGCGCGTCCGGCTTTGAGCGATGCGCCGCGCGCTTCGAGTGTGCGCCTATGGCGCGGCGCGACGGCGTGTCGCCGCCCAGAGCGCACTCGCGATGCCGTGAGCGCACACGCGTCGTCAGCCCAGGGCCACCACGGTGTCGCCGCGCTGCTCGAACACCCGGGGGCCCGCGACGGCCGGAACCACGGCCCGCCCGGGCACACTGGGCGCCCGGTTCACCGGGATGTAGCGCTCGCTGGCGCCGCTGACGGGGTCGTAGACGCCGATCGCGCCGGTGACCGGGACCAGCAGGCGGCCGGCCATCATCGCGCCCGGCCCCAACGGCGCGGTCGTGTCGCCCGCGGCGATGGTGTAGCGCAGCGTCAGGTTGCCCGTCTCGAAGACCATGACGGAATCGCCTGTCCACCAAGTGATCAGGCTGCCCGCGTGCGAGACCGCCCCCGGGCCCGACGGGGCTTTGGGCAGCAGGTTGCTCGACACGGTGGTGCCGGTTTCGTCGATCACGTCGACCCGCGGCCGCGGGGAGGGCAGGTACACCGCGGTGTTGTTCTCCCACACGGTGAGCACCCGGGCGCCGGAGTCCGCCCTCACCCCGGGTTCGGCGACGATGCGTTGTTGGGGTTCGTCGTCGTCCTTGCCCGGCCGTAGCAGCACCAACCGCAGGTCGGCCTCGTTCACGCAGCTTTCCAGCACCGACACCGCCGACGAGCTCGCCGCCGCCGACACCAACTTGCAGCCGGAATGCAGGCCGCGTGCCGAGGGCTTCACCCGGGCGTCGGTCTCGCCGTAGGTCACCATGCGGACCATGTCCGAGCGCCAGAGCTCCAGCCGGGTGTCACCGGTCGACAACACCGTGGTGCCGTCGGAGGACAGCTGCACGCGCGGGTCGGCGTAACCGCTGCGGGCCGGCCCGCGGCGACCGGTGGACCCGTCGAGCGTGCTCACCTGCCCGCACCCGCGGTCGTCCCGATAAACGGCGACGGCGAAGTGATAGACCCAGGAGACCCCGCACAGGTCGGTGTCGCGCTGATAGCTCCACAGGGACTGGCCGGAACCGGGATCGCGCCCGTCGACCCGGCGGCCGTCGCCGGTGATGACCGTCCCGCCGACCGTTACCGGCGCGGTGGTGGCCGGGCTCGCCGCGGTCCACAGCTCCTTGAGCGCGGTCGGCACCTGGCGGGCGGGGTTCTGGTTAGGCGCAGGAACCCCGGCCGGCCGGCTGATGGTGGCCCGGGCGTCGCTGGTCCACCAGATCAGGCCAGCGACGACGGCGACGACGGCCGCGATGGCGACGGCGGCCACGACATCGCCCTTGGTCCGGCGTTCGGGTCTGACCATCTCCTCGGCGCGGGGCTCAGTTGGCGTGCGCGCCGGCTTCGGCGGGCTTGCGGCGCCGACGGCGACGCCGGCTGCTCCCGGACTTGCCGGACGCCTCCGCGGCGGCTTCGCCGCTGGCGCCGCCGGCCGCGGCGTTGCCGTCGGGGTGCCCGGTGACGGGCTGGCCGCCGCGGGTCCGTCGCCGTGGCGCGCCCGACCGGGCACGCCCCGTCCGCTCCGCCTTCTGGCCGTCACGCTCGCTGCTGCGGCGTTGGCCCTGCGGCTTCTTCGGGGTGCCGACGGTGCCGGCCGCCCCGCCGGGGATGCCCAGCTCCTCGTAGAGGTGCGGTGAGTTCGAGTAGGTCTCGGCGGGCTCGGGGTTCTCCAGACCCAGCGCCTTGTCGATCATCGACCAGCGGGGCAGCTCGTCCCAGTCCACCAGGGTGACCGCGATACCGGTCTTGCCGGCGCGGCCGGTGCGGCCGATCCGGTGCACGTAGGCCTGTTCGTCCTCGGGGATCTGGTAGTTGATGACGTGGGTGATGTCGTCGATGTCGATGCCGCGGGCGGCGACGTCGGTGGCCACCAGCACGTCGATGTCGCCGGCGCGGAAGGCCTTGAGCGCCTTCTCGCGGGCGATCTGCCCCAGGTCGCCGTGCACGGCGCCGACCTTGAAGCCGCGCTCGGCCAATTCGTCGGCGACCTTCTGCGCGGTGCGCTTGGTCCGGGTGAAGATCATCGTCGCGCCGCGGCCCTCGGCCTGCAGCACGCGGCTGACCAACTCCACCTTGTCCAGCGCGTGGGCCCGGTAGACGAACTGCTCGGTGGTGTCGTGCGTGGCCGCCGAGTGCGGCGCCTCAGCCCGGATGTGGGTGGGCTGGTTCATGAAGGTGCGGGCCAGGGTGATGATCGGGCCCGGCATGGTGGCAGAGAACAGCATGGATTGCCGGTCCTCGGGGATCTGCCGCAGGATGCGCTCGATGTCGGGCAAAAAGCCCAGGTCGAGCATCTCGTCGGCCTCGTCGAGCACCAGCACCGACAGCCCGCCCAGCTGCAGGTGGCCCTGCTGGGCCAGGTCGAGCAGCCGACCCGGGGTGCCCACCACGACGTCGGCGCCGGCCCGCAGCGCCTCAATCTGCGGCTCGTAGGCGCGACCGCCGTAGATGGAGATCACGGAGAGCCGGCGGCCGCCCTCGGCCGTCAGGTACTTGGCCGCGGTGGCCAGGTCCTCGGTGACCTGCAGGCAGAGCTCGCGGGTCGGCACCACGATCAGGGCGCGCGGTGTGCCGTTGAGCTCCCGCACGCCGACTCCGGACGTGATGCGGTTCAGCAGCGGGACGCCGAACGCGAAGGTCTTGCCCATGCCGGTGCGGGCCTGGCCGATCAGGTCGTCGCCGGCGAGCGCCAGCGGCAGGGTCAGCTCTTGGATCGCGAACGGGCGCTCGATGCCCTTCTCCGCTAGGGCGCGGACGATTTCGTCGCGGACGCCGAGGCTGGCAAAGGTCATTTCAGTTGTGCTGTCGAGTGTGCTCATGCGTGGGTAGTAAGCCTTTCGGTGACATATCCGGTTGTGTCGGTGTTTCTCTGTCGCGGTCACGCGCGCACGAGTTCCGACTCCGAATACGTCGCCGAGTCGCGGGCCCCTGCTCAAATCGGTGGGCCAGCTGTGCACGCACATTTCGCCGATAGCGGCTTGGGAAGAAATACAGCCGCTATCTACGTACATGATAGCCGGTCGACGGCTGGCTCCCTTTTTGCGCCGGGTCAGCCGACTACAGTGTTGCCATGACCCGGCCCCCTTGCGAGCCCTCGGAAGCAGACCTGGACGCCGATCAGGCGGACGATTCGCCCGCCCCCCGGTTGTCGGCCGACCACCCGGGCGTCAACGAGTTGTTCGCGGTCCTGGCATACGGCGAGATCGCCGCGTTCTACCGGCTCACCGACGAGGCGCGGATGGCGCCTGACCTGCGTGGGCGGATCTCGATGGCGAGCATGGCCGCGGCCGAGATGCAGCACTACGAGCTGCTGCGCGACGCCCTGGAGCGCCGCGGCGTCGATGTGGTTCCGGCGATGTCGAAGTACGTCTCGGCGCTGGAGAACTACCACCGGCTGACGATGCCCAGCACCTGGCTGGAGGCCTTGGTGAAGACCTATGTCGGCGACGCCCTGGCCGCCGACTTGTATCTGGAGATCGCCGACGGGCTGCCCGACGAGATCGCCGGCGTGGTGCGGGCGGCGCTGTCGGAGACCGGGCACTCGCAGTTCGTGGTCGCCGAGGTGCGCGCCGCGGTGACGGCCAGCGGCAAGCAACGCAGCCGGCTGGCGTTGTGGTCGCGTCGGCTGTTCGGCGAGGCGCTCACGCAGGCCCAGTACCTGCTGGCCGACCACGACGAGCTGGTCGACCTGGTGATGTCAGGCGCCGGCGGCCTGGGCCAGCTCAACGCGTTCTTCGACCGGCTGCAGCAGACGCACGACCGGCGGATGCACGAGCTGGGCCTGAGCTGACGCCCTCCCGTGATCGCGAGCGCGGCGTAGCCGGGCGCGGCGGGTCAGGGCCATCGGACTCGCCCGTGATCGCGAGCGCGGCGTAGCCGGGTCAAGGCGTCGGGCTCAGCGGGTGCAGGTCGCCAGGCTCGAGTTGGTGGTCGACGCGGCCACCAGTTGGCCGGCGGCGTTGACGATCGAGCAATTCAGCCGGCCGTAGAAGCTGGTGGCGACCACCGACGGGGTCTGAACGCCGGGGTTCAGGATCACCGCTTTGGTCCACGGCAGCGACACGTTGAACTCGGTCTGGGATGCGCCGCTGCCATCCGTGTAGACGATGTTCACCAGGTCCAGCAGCTGCTTGGTGCCGGTCACGCTGTAGACGACCGTGCGCGGGTTCAGCGCGGCGGGCGGCGGCGTCAGGGTCAGGGGCGGCGCCGCGGTGGGCGTTCCCGTCGGCGCCAGGCTCGGCGCGGCGCTGGGCGTCGTCACGGTGGTGACCGTCTCGGGCGGCAGTGGGGAGTTCGAGGGGCTGGGCTGCGCGCTGGGCGGGGCGGAGCTCCTCGTCGTGGCGGGCGCGGACGTCACCGGTTGGGGGGCCGGCGCCACGGTGGCTTTGGTCGAGGCGCTGTCGCCGCTGTTGATGATCACGGCGGTGGCGATCGCGCCGACGGCCACCACCGCGCCGATGATCGCCGTGAGGGGCCGCCAGCGCAGCTCGGTAGGCCAGCCGGTCCAGGTGTAGTCGCCCTCGGGGTAGGCCTCCGCGCCGTAGAGCTCGTCGGTCTCGTCGTCGGGGTAATCCCGCACCCTGTCGAGGTCGGCCAGTGTGGTACCCATGTTGCCGAAGTTAGCGATGTGAAAACACGGATCGCCCCTCCAACCCGGTTCTGGACCCAGCTGCAAGCGAATCGTTACCGCCCCGCGACCATCGTTTCGCTCAGCGCGAACCCCGCGGTGGGGGCTGTCTCGGATGCGGGCCCGCCGCGTCCACTAGCCTGCAGCTGACAGGTCTGTCGACTTCAATGCCTACGGAAGGGGTGACCGTGGAGGTCAAGATCGGTATTACGGACAGTCCGCGCGAGCTCGTCATCGCCAGCGCGCAGACGCCGGCCGAAGTCGAAGAGCTGGTCAGCGCCGCGTTGAGCGAGGGGGCGGGCCTGCTGAGGCTGAACGACGAGCGGGGTCGTCGCTTCCTGGTTCACACCAGCAAGATCGCCTACGTCGAGATCGGTCCCGCGGACGGGCGCCGGGTCGGCTTCGGCATCGGCGCCGAGGTCACCAAACTCCCCGGCAAGGGCGCTAAAGGCGAGTAAGGGGCACGTGGGATAGCCCGCCCCAGGCGAACTGCACGGTGCCTTCGACGGCGTCCGCCTTGGAGATCGGGCGGTCGGAGTCGAGCCAGTAGCGGGCGCAGTCGACGCTGATGCCGACGAGGCCCACCGCGATCATCCGGGCGCGGTGCGGGTCCAGGCCCGAGTCCTCGCTGATCAACGCGAATACCGCGTCGATGCAGGATTCGGTGGCGACCCGCACCTGCGCGGCCACCTCGGGTTCGGTGACGTAGTCGTTCTCGAAGATCAGCCGGTAACCCTGGCTGTCGTGCTCGATGAAGTCGAAGAACGCCTGGACCGCCGCGTGCAGCCGGCGTCGGTTGTCGGTGGTGGCGTTCAAAGCCTGCTGCACGCCCGAGACCAGGTTCTCCACGTGCCGGGCCAGCACGGCCAGATACAACTCGAGCTTGCTCGAGAAGTGTTGATACAGAACCGGTTTGCTGACGCCCGCGCGGTCGGCGATCTCGTCCATGCCGGCGGCGTGGTAGCCGCGATCGACGAAGACGTCGCTGGCGACGATGAGCAATTGACCGCGGCGCTCATCGCGGGGCAATCGGTTGCCGCGCCGGCTCGAAGCCGCAATGCCGTCCCCGGGCCGACTGCGGTCGGCCGACCTCACGGCGCGCCGCGCCGCGGGTTTGGCGAGTTCGCTCATCGAGTCCTCATCTGATGCGTTGGCAACCGGCCGCCGGCACTGGAGGGCCGGCCGCGCGCGGCTCGTGGCACAGACATTACTACCCGCGCCGTTCCGGCGATCGTCGTCGCCGCCGTCGTCGCTGGCAGAAAGCGGTGTCGGGCGGTGCATTCGGGCGCGCCAAGGACGGCGCCGGTGCCGACTGTGTAATCCTGGGGAAATGACTTCCCAGCGGCCCTCGCGCGGCACCGGTCGCGTCCCGGTGCTGCGCGACGAGTGGCGGGAACCCCTGCGCGCCCTGCGCGACCCGATCGCCCGCGACGGCGGACGCACCCGCGCCGACCGGGAGCGGCCGCGCCAGTGGCGCAAACAGACATGGCTGGGACGGTTCGTCTCCACCTACGGCTGGCGCGCGTACGCGTTGCCCGCGCTGTCGGTGCTCACCGCGGTCGTCGTCTACCAGACGATGACCGGCACCGCCGCGACGAAGCCCACGGCCAACCAGCCCATCCAGAGTCCGCAGGCGATGGAGGCCGTGGGCACCTCGATCATCGACGCGCCGCCGCGCGGGCTCGCCGCGTTCGATGCCAACCTGCCGGCCGGGACGCTGCCGGACGGCGGCCCGTTCACCGAAGCGGGCGAGAAGACGTGGCACATCGTCCCCGGCACGACGCCGCAGATCGGCCAGGGCACCGTCAGGGTGTTTCGGTACACCGTGGAGGTGGAGGACGGCATCGACCCCACAATGTTCGGCGGCGACAACGCTTTTGCCCAGATGGTCGACCAGACCCTCGCCAATCCCAAGGGCTGGACGCACAACCCGCAATTCGCGTTCATCCGGATCGACAACGGCAAGCCCGACTTTCGGATCTCCCTGGTATCCCCGGTGACGGTCCGCGAGGGCTGCGGATACGAATTCCGTCTGGAAACCTCGTGCTACAACCCGTCCTTCGGCCAGGACCGGCAGTCGCGAGTCTTCATCAACGAGGCGCGCTGGGTGCGCGGAGCCGTCCCCTTCGAGGGGGACATCGGCTCCTACCGCCAATACGTGATCAATCACGAGGTCGGCCACGCCATCGGATACGTCCGCCACGAACCGTGCGAGCAGCAGGGCGCTTTGGCGCCGGTGATGATGCAGCAGACGTTCTCCACGTCCAATGACGATGCCGCCAAGTTCGACCCGGACTTCGTCAAGGCCGACGGGAAGACCTGCCGATTCAACCCCTGGCCGTTCCCGATCGCCTAGCCCGGTGACGATGCGCGCCGGGCAGCGGCGTGAGGGGGAGGCGGGCGGTCAAACCCAGCCCGGTGACGATGCGCGCCGGGCTGCGGCGGGTTGAATTCATTGCCGTCCACCACGGCGGCTGCTGTGATGGTGGTGGACGACAAACCGCGTTCGCGAGACCGAATAGGAGGATGTCCGGCCGTGTCGACGCCGCAGACAGCGCTGCCGCCCCTCGTGGAGCCGGCTGGCGAGCTGACCCGCGATGAGGTGGCCCGCTACAGCCGCCATCTGATCATTCCGGGCCTCGGCGTCGACGGGCAGAAGCGGCTGAAGAACGCTCGCGTGCTGGTGATCGGCGCCGGTGGGCTCGGCGCGCCGACGCTGCTGTACCTGGCCGCGGCCGGGGTCGGCACGATCGGCATCGTCGACTTCGACGTCGTCGACGAGTCCAACCTGCAGCGCCAGATCATCCACGGCGTCGCCGACGTCGGACGCCCCAAGGCCCGGTCAGCGCGCGAGTCGATCGAAGCGATCAACCCGTTGGTTCGGGTGCGGCTGCACGAGTTGCGGCTGGATTCGAGCAACGCCGTCGACCTGTTCGGGCAATACGACCTGATAATGGACGGCACCGACAACTTCGCCACCCGCTACCTGGTCAACGACGCCGCCGTGCTTGCGGGCAAGCCGTACGTCTGGGGGTCCATCTACCGCTTCGAGGGCCAGGTGTCGGTGTTCTGGGAGGACGCGCCCGGCGGGCGGGGCCTCAACTACCGCGACCTCTACCCGGAACCGCCGCCGCCCGGCACGGTGCCGTCGTGCGCGGAGGGCGGCGTGCTCGGCATCGTGTGCGCCTCCGTCGCGTCGGTGATGAGCACCGAGGCGATCAAACTCATCACCGGGATGGGCGAATCACTGCTGGGCCGGCTCATGATCTACGACGCGCTCGAAATGTCCTACCGCACCATCACGATCCGCAAGGACCCGGCCGCGCCCGCGATCACCGGACTGGTCGACTACGAGGAGTTCTGCGGAGGGGCGCCCGGTGACCTCGCCGCGGAGTCGACGATCACCCCGCGTGAGTTGCGCGCGTTGCTGGACTCCGGCACGAAGCTGGCGCTGATCGACGTCCGCGAGCAGGTCGAGTGGGAGATCAATCACATCGATGGCGCCCAGCTGATCCCGCAGTCGTCGATCGACTCGGGTGAGGGTCTGGCAAAGCTGCCGCACGACCGCATCCCGGTGCTGTATTGCAAGACGGGGGTGCGTTCGGCCGAGGCGCTGGCGGCGGTGAAGAAGGCCGGATTCGCCGACGCCGTGCATCTGCAGGGCGGCATCGTGGCGTGGGCGCAGCAAATGCAACCCGACATGGTGATGTACTGACCCGATACGGCAGGTGGCCTCGTCTAGGCTACCCGTGTGAATGTCGAGCCACCGCCGGAGCATGTGCTGGCGGCGTTTGGTTTGGCCGGTGTCAAGCCCATCTATCTGGGGGCTAGCTGGGAAGGCGGCTGGCGCTGCGGCGAGGTCGTCCTGTCGCTGGTGGCCGACCACGCCCGGGCGGCTTGGTCGGCCCGGGTGCGCGAGACGTTGTTCGTCGACGGCGTCCGGTTGGCCCGCCCGGTCCGCTCGACGGACGGACGGTACGTCGTTTCGGGGTGGCGGGCGGACACTTTCGTCGCCGGCACGCCCGAACCGCGGCACGACGAGGTGGTCTCGGCGGCGGTGCGCCTGCACGAGGCGACCGGCAAACTGGAGCGTCCCCGATTCCTGACGCAGGGCCCCACCGCGCCGTGGGGCGACGTGGACATCTTCATCGCCGCCGACCGCGCCGCCTGGGAGGAACGGCCGTTGGCCTCGGTGCCCCCTGGCGCGCGGACCGCCCCGCCGACGGCCGACGCCGAGCGGTCGGTGGAGCTGATCAATCAGCTGGCCACCCTGCGCCGGCCGACCAAGAGCCCGAACCAGCTGGTGCACGGAGACCTTTACGGCACAGTGCTTTTCGTTGGCACCGCCGCCCCGGGGATCACCGACATCACGCCGTACTGGCGTCCCGCGTCGTGGGCGGCCGGTGTCGTTGTCGTCGACGCCCTGTCCTGGGGCGAGGCCGACGACGGACTTATCGAACGCTGGAACGCGTTGCCGGAGTGGCCGCAGATGTTGTTGCGGGCCTTGATGTTTCGCCTCGCCGTCCATGCGCTGCACCCACGGTCGACCGCCGAGGCCTTTCCCGGCCTGGCCCGCACCGCGGCGCTGGTCCGGCTGATCCTTTAGCGCCCGAAGTCGTGGCGCACCTCGCGCAGCGCGATCTTGCCGTCGGTGGCCAGCACCCCTTCGGCGCGCAGCAGCTCGAGCTGCCGGGTGGTCAGATGACGCGCGGGGCGCCCGGAGGCGGTGATCACCCGGTGCCACGGCAGGTCCGAGGAGTCGGTCCGCATGATCCAGCCGACGATGCGCGGGCTGGAAAGACCTGCGACGTCGGCGATGTCGCCATAGGTGGCGACCCTGCCCGACGGGATCGCCGCGACCAGCGCGCGCACCCGCTCGACCTGCTCCTCGGTCACCGGCGCCACGGTCAGCGCGCCTCGAGCAACTCGCGCGTCAGCGCGGCGACTTCCGCGGGCGCGGCGTAGGGGACCATGTGGTTGCAGTCGAAATCCAGCAGCCGGAAATCCGGTCCCAACCGGTCCTGCAGCCCGGCGATCAGTCGGTCGCTGACGTATGGCGGCGAGGTGCGCTTCGCGCGCACCAGGATCGTCGGCGTTCCGGCCGGCGGGAACACGATGTCCCGGGCCAGCTCGCTCCAGTACGACATCATCGCCGGCAGGCTGACGCGCCAGCCGTACCGGCCGCCCGGCAGCGCGATCAGATGCTCGCCGATCTCGGCGTCCAGCAGCGCCGGGTCGACGTCCGACCAGGAGCCGTGCACCTTCTCCAGGCGCGCCTCCTCGGCGTCGGGGTAGTCGGGCGAGGCCAACATCGCGTCCGCGATCTGGCGCATCCAACCGCCGTCCAGCCCGACCGCCGGGTCGAGCAGCAACAGCGCCGCCACCAGGTCCGGTCGTGCCGCGGCCAGCTGCATGGCGAGGCCGCCCCCGAAGGAGTGGCCCACCACCAGCGCCGGCGCCTCGGCCTGGTCGTCGAGCAGCGCGGCCATCGCCGCGACGTTGGCGTCGATGGTCCACGGCGCCGCCCAGGTCGACCTGCCGTGGCCGATCAGATCCGGTGCGGCGAAAGTCATTTCGGGGAGCAGGCCGGCCAGCTGCTGCCAGCGCTGTCCGTGGCCGGTCAACCCGTGCAGCGCCAGCACCCGCACCGGTCCCGCCGGGCCGTAGCGGTGCACATGCAGATGAGCGGTCACGCGTCGATCGTGCCAGCCGCCGTCACGAGAGCTCGCGGGCGGCCGGCTCAGCGTCCGTCTTCCCACTCGTCCTCGGTGGGGACGATGTAGGCCTGCTCGATCACATCGGCCTCGTTCGCCTCGCGATCGGCCACGGTCAGGTATTCGGTGTCCAGGCCGGATTCGTCGTCGACGTCGACCGGTTGCAGTTGTTCCGCGGCGTCACCTTCGGGCGCTTCGTCGCTGGGAAAGACGTCCGTCACGATGTCTACCTCCTCAACCGTTCGTCGGGCTGTTCGCGGCCTCCAGCGTAGGGGCCCGCGGCCGCGCGGGTCGGGCCGACTTGTCAGACCCTGGTGATTCCATGCAGCCATGTCGTTCACCTGGGACCCCGAGGCGCTTGCCCTGCTGGCGCCCGGCGTGCGCGGGCCGGTCCGGGTGCTGGGCGGGCCCGGCACCGGCAAGAGCAGTCTGCTCATCGAGGCCGCGGTCGCCCAGATAGACGCCGGCCTGGCCCCCGAATCGGTTCTGCTGCTTACCGGTTCGGGCCGGCTGGGGATGCGGGCGCGCAGCACGCTGACGACGGCCCTGCTGCGTCCGCGCGCCGCGGGGCCCGGCCGGGCCGCCGTGCGCGAACCGCTCGTCCGCACCGTGCACGGCTACGCGTACGCGGTGCTGCGCCGGGCCGCCGAGCGGGCCGGCGATGCGCCGCCGCGGCTGGTCACCAGCGCCGAACAGGACGCCATCATCCGGGAGCTGCTGGCCGGCGACCTCGAGGACGGGCCGCGCGCGGCGGTGGCGTGGCCCGCCCATCTGCGGCCCGCGCTGGCCACCGCGGGCTTCGCCACCGAACTGCGAAACATGTTGGCGCGCTGCGCCGAACGGGGTGTGGACCCGCAGGAGCTGGAGCGGCTGGGCCGTCGGTGCCGGCGTCCGGAATGGACCGCCGCCGGCCGGTTCGCGCGCCAGTACGAGCAGGTGATGCTGCTGCGGGCGGCGGTCGGCACCGCGGCGCCGCAGGCGACGACGCCGGCGCTGGGGGCCGCCGAACTGGTGGGTGCCGCCCTGGAAGCCTTCGCGGTCGATCCCGAGCTGCTGGCGGCCGAGCGGGGCCGGGTGCGGGTATTGCTGGTCGACGACGCCCAGCAGCTCGACCCGCAGGCGGCCCGGCTGGTCCGGGTGCTCGCGGCGGGCGCGGAGCTGGCGTTGATCGCCGGGGATGCCAATCAGGCGGTGTTCGGTTTTCGGGGCGGTGAATCCGCCGGGCTGTTGGATGGGGATTCGCCGTCGGTCACGTTGACGGCCTCGCATCGCTGCGCCCCGGCGGTGGCCCGAGCGGTCAGCGGCATCGCGCGTCGGCTGGCCGGCGGCAGCGCCGGCAGGCGGATCGAGGGCACCGGGCCTGAGCAGGGGTCGGTCAACGTGCGCCTGGCCGCGTCCGCGCACGCGGAGGCGGCGATGATCGCGGACGCGCTGCGCCGGGCGCACCTGCTCGATGGCGTGCCGTGGTCGCGGATGGCGGTCATCGTCCGTTCGGTGCCGCGGGCCGGCGCCCGCTTGCCGCGCGCGCTGGCCGCCGCCGGGGTGCCGGTGGCCGCACCGGCGGCCAGCGGGTCGCTGTCCGACGAGCCTGCGGCCCGCGCCCTGCTGACCGTCCTGGCGGCCACCGCCGACGGGCTCGACGGCGACCGGGCCCTCGCGCTGCTGACCGGTCCGATCGGCCGAGTCGACCCGGTCTCGCTGCGGCAGCTGCGCCGAACGCTGCAGCGCGCCAACGCCGATCGCGCGCCGCGCGATTTCGCGGACCTGCTGGCCGACGCGCTGTCCGGCGCCGCGCCACTTTCGGGGCCGCAGCTTCGCCCGGTGCAGCGGGTGCGCGCGGTGCTGGACGCGGCCGCGCGCTGCCATCGTGCGGGCCAAGACCCGCGCTACACCCTCTGGGCGGCGTGGCAGCGTTGCGGCCTGCAGCGTCGCTGGCTGTCGGCGGCCGAGCGCGGCGGGCCCGCCGGCGCGCAGGCCGCCCGGGACCTGGAGGCGGTGACGGCGTTGTTCGACATCACCGACCAGTACGTGTCCCGGACCTCGGGCGCGTCGCTGCGCGGGCTCGTCGACCACGTCGGCGCGCTGCACCTGCCGAGCGTGAACCAGGAGCCGGTGTCGACGGTGGAGCAGGTGCGGGTGCTCAGCGCGCACGCCGCCCTGGGCCACGAATGGGACATGGTCGTCATCGCCGGGTTGCAGGAGGGGTTGTGGCCCAACACCGTCCCGCGTGGCGGGGTCCTGGCCACCCAGCGACTGCTGGACGTGCTGGACGGCGTCGCCGAGGAGGCGTCGGTGCGGGCGCCGCTGCTGGCCGAGGAGCGGCGGCTGCTTGTCGCCGCGATGGGCCGGGCCCGCCGGCGATTGTTGGTGACCGCCGTGGACAGCGATTCCGGGGGCGCGGATCAAGAGGCCGCGCTGCCGTCGGTGTTTTTCCACGAGCTCGCGCAGTGGGCCGACGGCGACGCCGATTCGGTTGGCGTGCAACCCATCGCGGCGCCACGGGTGTTGTCCGCTGCGGCGTTGGTGGGCCGGCTGCGCGGTGTCGTGTGCGCGCCCGACGGGGCGGTCGACGACGCCGCCCGCGCCTGTGCGGCAACGCAATTGGCGCGGCTCGCCCGGGCCGGCGTGCCGGGCGCCGACCCGGCCGGCTGGCACGGCCTGACCCCGGTCAGCACCAGCGAACCGCTGCACGGCGAAGGCGATGCCGTCACCCTGACCCCGTCGACCCTGCAGACGCTCAACGACTGCCCGCTGCGGTGGCTGGCCGAACGGCACGGTGGCACCAACCCGCGCGATCTGCGCTCGACCATTGGTTCGGTGGTGCACGCCCTGGTCGCCGAATCACGCAAAAGCGCAACGGAATTGCTGGCCGAGCTGGACCGCGCCTGGCGCCACCTGCCCTTCGAGGCGGAGTGGCATTCGGCCAACGAGCTGGCGCGGCACCGCGCGATGATCGAGGCCTTCGTCGAGTGGCGGGCGCAGACCCGCGGAGCGCTGACCGAGGTCGGCGTCGAGGTCGAGATCGACGGAACCCTGGCCGCGTCCCGCGATGGCGGTGGCGAAGTCCGGCTGCGCGGCCGGGTCGACCGGTTGGAGCGCGACGCCGCCGGCCGCCTGGTGATCGTCGACGTCAAGACCGGTAAGACGCCGGTCAGCAAGGACGACGCCCAGCAGCACGCCCAGCTCGCGATGTATCAGTTGGCGGTCGCCGAGGGCATGGTGGCGGCCGGCGAGGAGCCGGGCGGCGCGCGGCTCGTCTACGTCGGCAAGGCCGGGGCCTGCGGCGCGACGGAGCGCGAACAGGATCCGTTGACCCCGGCCGCCCGCGACGAATGGCGCCGGCTGGTGGTCCGCGCGGCCGAGGCGACCGCCGGGCCCCGGTTCATCGCCCGGCGCAACGACGGTTGCTCGCATTGCCCGGTACGGCCCTCGTGCCCGGCCCACGCGGACGGGGCGGGACGGTGAACGCACGTTACAGCCCGGCCGAATTGGCCCGTGCGCTCGGGCTTTTCCCGCCCACCGACGAGCAGGCCGCCGTCATCGCGGCCCCGCCCGGGCCGCTGGTCGTGATCGCCGGCGCCGGCGCGGGCAAAACCGAGACCATGGCCGCGCGGGTCGTGTGGCTCGTCGCCAACGGCTACGCCGAACCCGGCCAGGTCCTCGGGTTGACGTTCACCCGCAAGGCCGCCGGCCAGTTGCTGCGCCGCGTGCGCTCCCGCCTCGCCCGGCTGGCCGGCGTCGGCGCCCCCGACGGCGCGGCTGCCGCGGAACCGGCGGGCAACCCGACGGTCAGCACCTACCACGCCTTCGCCGGTTCCTTGATCCGCGATTACGGGCTGCTGCTGCCCATCGAGCCCGACACCCGGCTGCTCGGCGAGACCGAGCTGTGGCAGCTGGCCTTCGACGTCGTCAGCCGCTACCGCGGGGAGCTGCACACCGACAAGACCCCCGCCGCGGTGACGTCGATGGTGCTGCGGCTGTGGGGTCAGCTGGCCGAACACCTGGTCGACACCCGGCAACTCGGCGATACCCACGTGGAGCTGGAGCGGCTGATCCACACCCTGCCCGCGGGCCCCTATCAGCGCGACCGCGGCCCCAGCCAGTGGTTGCGACGGTTGTCGGACACCCAGACCCAGCGAGCCGAGCTGGTGCCGCTGCTCGACGCTTTGGGCGAGCGGATGCGGGCCGCCAAGGCGATGGACTTCGGCGTGCAGATGGCCTGCGCCGCACGGCTGGCGGCGAACTACCCGCGGGTCGGCGAGGAACTGCGCGGCCGCTACCGCGTGGTGCTACTCGACGAGTACCAGGACACCGGGCACGCGCAGCGGGTCGCCCTGTCGGCGTTGTTCGGCGGCGGTGTCGACGACGGGCTGGCGCTGACCGCCGTCGGCGACCCGATTCAGTCGATCTACGGTTGGCGCGGCGCCTCGGCGACCAACCTGCCACGCTTCACCACCGACTTCCCGCTGTCCGACGGCACACCGGCGCCGGTCCTGGAGCTGCGGACCAGCTGGCGCAACCCGCCGAGCACCCTGCGGCTGGCCAACGCGATCTCGGCGGAGGCGCGCCGCAGGTCCGTCGCGGTGCACGCGCTGCGGCCGCGCCCGGACGCGCCGGCCGGGACCGTCCGCTGCGCATTGCTGCCCGATGTGCAGGCCGAGCGGGAGTGGATCGCCGACGAGCTCGCCGCCCGGTACCGGGGGGCCGACGGCGGGAACCCGCCGACCGCCGCGGTCCTGGTGCGCCGCAACGCCGACGCCGCGCCCATCGCCGATGCGCTGCGCGCCCGGGGTGTCCCGGTCGAGGTCGTCGGGTTGGCCGGGCTGCTGTCGGTGCCGGAGGTCGCCGACGTCGTGGCCATGCTGCGGCTCGTGGCCGACCCGACCGCGGGCGCGGCGGCGATGCGGGTGCTCACGGGTCCGCGCTGGCGCCTCGGCGGCCGCGACGTGGCCGCGCTGTGGCGGCGCGCCCGGACGCTGTGCGACGGCGGGGGCGGGGCCGTCGCGCCGGAAGCGATCGCGATGGCGGCCGGCCCGGACGCTGACACCGCCTGCCTCGCGGACGCCATCGCGGATCCCGGCCCGGCGGAGTGCTATTCGGCCGCGGGGTATCAGCGCATCACCGCGCTGGGCGCCGAGCTGCGCGCGCTGCGGGGCCACCTGCGCCATGCGCTGCCGGACCTTGTCGCCGAGGTGCGCCGGGTGCTCGGCGTCGACTGTGACGTCCGCGCCGCGGCGGGGGCGCAGTCCGGCTGGACCGGCACCGAACACCTGGACGCGTTCGCCGACGTCGTCGCCGGCTACGCCGAACGAGCGGACGCGGCCGACCGTTCGGCGACGGCGTCGGTGTCGGGGCTGTTGGCCTTCCTGGATGTGGCCGAGTCGGTCGAAAACGGCTTGCCGCCCGCCCCGTTGGTGGCCGCGCGCGATCGCGTGCAGGTGCTCACGGTGCACTCCGCGAAGGGGCTGGAGTGGCAGGTGGTCGCGGTGGCGCACCTGTCGGGCGGGATCTTTCCGTCGACCGCGTCCCGGAGCACCTGGCTCACCGATGCGGCGGAGCTGCCGCCGCTGCTGCGGGGCGACCGCGCCTCGACGGGCGCCCTGGGCATCCCGGTGCTCGACACCTCGGATGTCACCAACCGAAAGCAGCTGTCCGACAAGATCTCCGAACATCGCCGACAACTCGAGCAGCGCCGCGTCGACGAGGAGCGGAGGCTGCTCTATGTCGCCATCACCCGCGCCGAGGACACCCTGCTGGTGTCCGGCCACCACTGGGGCGCCACGGGGATCAAACCGCGCGGGCCCTCGGATTTCCTGTGCGAGATCAAGGACGTCATCGACCGTTCGGCCTCGGCCGGTGACCCCTGCGGGGTGGTGGATCAATGGGCGCCCAGCCCGGCCGACGGTGACCGGAACCCGTTGCGCGACAACACCGTCGAGGCCGTCTGGCCCGCCGATCCGCTGGCCGGCCGACGCGGTGATGTCGAGCGCGGTGCGGCGTTGGTGACCCGGGTGATGTCGAGCGACACCGGTGACGAAGGCGCCGACGTCGAGGGTTGGACCGCCGACGTCGACGCGCTGCTCGCCGAACGGGCGCGGGTGGCCCAACCGCCGTCCGGGGAGCTGCCCAGCCAGCTGTCGGTCAGCGGCCTGGTCGACCTGGCCCGCGACCCCGCGGCCGCGGCGCAGCGGCTGCGGTATCGGCTGCCGACGCGGCCCGACCCGCACGCGTTGCTGGGCAACGCGTTTCACGCGTGGGTCCAGCAGTTCTACGGCGCCGAGTGCCTGTTCGACCTCGCGGACCTGCCCGGTGCGGCGGATTCCGACGTCGGCGATACCCGGGAGTTGGCCGCGTTGCAGGCCGCGTTCACCGAATCGCCGTGGGCGGCGCGCACTCCGGTCGCCGTCGAGGTGCCCTTCGAGATGCCGATCGGCGACACCCTGGTGCGCGGCCGCATCGACGCGGTGTTCGCCGACCCCGACGGCGGCGCAACGGTCGTCGACTGGAAGACCGGAGAACCGCC